>NZ_JAAVTF010000013.1:0-49731 GCF_012102665.1 Haematospirillum sp. 15-248
GCGCACCCGGTTGGTTCCTGGGAAAATGCGGCTCTATCGCCGCCCATCGGGCGTCCGAAAGCCAAAACAGCTGGGCCATTCATGCCTCCAATCTCCCGATTGAAGGGTATGAATCTGATCCGCAGACCACGAGCAATACCATGATTGAGTCTGGAGCCTAACAACTATAAATTCTTTGCGGATAAACCATTAAAGAGCATAATCATAGAAATTTATTATAGACAGTGCTAATCAATCAGGGGGCACATTATGCTATTGCAGGTCCAAGATCCAAGATATAGAAACAACTCTGTAACTGAAGATAGCGAAACCCCACACTCGATAATACACCTTGGCTCATATAATGACGACCATATAACTGGAGGTGCCGGTGATGATGTCTTGTATGGAGACAAAGGATACGATCACATGTTCGGCAAAGCCGGTGATGATATGATATTCGGGGGGGAGGGGCATGACCATATCACAGGTGATGACGGCGATGACGTACTGAATGGTGAGGATGGGAACGACGGAATCTCTGGCGGACCAGGTGCCGACATCTTAACCGGGGGACCAGGAGCAGATTATTTCTTCTATGGATCTGCACAAAATACTATCGGCGACATCATTACAGATTTCTTGGGCCTACAAGACACCGTACCGGATAAAGAGCGGGATACTATTTCTCTTGCCCGTACAGGGGCTTATATCTTCAGCTACCATACTCCTCTGCCTTATGCTGTGTGGTATCAGAAGGAAGGCACAAGCCTGGTTATCATAGGTGACACAGACGGGAATCCCACGAATACGGAAATACGCCTGACTCTTGAAAACAAGAGTGCCATATATGCTGGCGACCTTGATATGTCCGCAACATTCCTGTACGGCCTTCTGGACCTGACACATCAATCAGGATTGCAGAAACTTGACCTGAGCGATCCCTCATACAAGGACGTAACCTGTGTTCTGGGATCAATGTACGCGCTTAATGAGATCAAGGGCCACGGCGGAGGACAGAAACTGGTTGGTGGGTATTATATCGATTGGCTGATGGGAGGAGACGGGGGTAACAATATCCTCAACGGCAGGGGGGGGAGACGATACCCTGTACGGGGGAGCCGGAGAACACGACAAAGCCATATACACATACGAAACCCGCAATATAGCGGTGACACTGGAAGAGCCGTACTTCCTTGCATCCGTTTACCTGAATGGTGCATTTGAGGGGATGCTGCGGGATATCGAAGACATAGACAGTGGCTCTGGCGACGACCATCTCATTGGCAATACACGCGACAACTGCCTGCGCGGTAATGATGGAAATGACACCCTCGAAGGGCGCGAAGGGAATGATGATCTGGATGGTGGACCCGGACGAGACAGTATGACGGGCGGTCCCGGGGCAGACCGCTTCCGATTCAGCGGCATGGCAACGGATTCAGTCGATGACCTTGTTACTGACTTCAATGCCAGCGAAGGAGATCGCATACATATCGCAACCAGTATTGATGCCAACGCCACCAAGGACGGAGTACAAGCCTTCACGTTCGCAGGAACAACAGCAGCATCCCCTCATTCCCTGTGGATACACCATACGACCCCAGACGGGGGAGGCGGCATCCAGTTACGGGGAGACACAGACGGAAACGCGGATACGCACGAATTCAGGGTCTCACTACCCGGGATACAAACACTCGACCCCACAACACTGATCATAGAAGATCTAATGTAAGCGTACCGGATCCAAATCAAGGTGCTGGCTCCGGATAACAGCAACCTCAGGCAGCTCTGACATTAGCAAGAAAACGCTCGACCAGCGAACGTAGTTGCCGCGCGTCTTCTGTCAGGGTCTGCGATGCGTTCAGAACCTTCCCGGAAGCAGCTCCGGTCTCTTGGGCCGCATCGCTGACACCGGAAATTGTCGATGTCACAGCCGTTGTCACCGTCGCAGCCTGACTGACATTGGCCGAGATATCCCGGGTAGCGGCGCTTTGTTCTTCTACTGCACTGGCAATGGCGGCCGCAGCATTGGTTGCCTCATCGACAGATGATACGATCATCTCGATGGCATCTGCGGCATTTCCGACAGCTGTCTGAATGGCGTCAATACGTTGCCGTATTTCTTCTGTGGCTCTTGCCGTTTGCGAGGCCAGATCTTTTACTTCACTGGCTACAACGGCAAAGCCCTTTCCATACTCGCCGGCACGCGCTGCTTCTATTGTGGCATTCAGGGCCAGCATGTTAGTTTGTCCGGCTATATCGGTAATCAAGTTAACAACAGCCCCAATTTCTACTGCCGTAGATTTAAGGCCCAGCACAGCATAAGTTGCGTCATGGGCCCGCATCATGGCCGAACGCGAAAGCTCGGAAGACTCATGAACCTGACGGCTGATTTCCTGAATTGAGGCCCCAAGCTGTTCAGAAGCACTGGCAACCATCTGAACATTGGTTGATACCTGTTCAGAAGATTGAGCAACCGACAAGGCTTGAGAGCTGGTTTCCTCGGCAATGGCAGACATGGACTGGGCCGTTGCATTCAGTTCATCTGTCGCACTGGCCACCGTTTGCAGAAGAGTTCCGACATCACGATCAAAAACCTGCATCAGCTCACCCAAACGGACACCTCTGGCAGCCCTGGCTTCAGCATCGGCTTGGCGCTCAGCCTGCAATGCCTCATTCTGGATCATATTGTGCCGGAACACTTCAAGTGCCGATGCAATTTCCCCAATCTCGTCCTTGTAGTCCAAGGCTGGAATGGCAACCGTCACATCACGCTCGGCAAGTCTGCGAATGGCGGCGGTAATGGACTTGAGGGGGTGACTGATGCCAAGCGCTACCACAGACGCAAACAAAATACCGGCCAACAAGACAAAAATAGCGATAATGCTAACTGTTGTCCGGGTACTGGCAAGAACATCAAGCGCTGCCGTGGATTGCTCGTGGAAGCCACGGACCCCGGCAATACGAATATCTTCTGCCATACGCACCAAGGCGGCACCGCGCTCTGCCATCTCGGGCTGAATAACATCCCTGTTATACAGGGAGATCTCGGCGACACGACTGAAGGAAGCCCTGTATCCCGTAATCAAACCAACAAGGCGGGCACCCACGTCGGCTTTCCCAACGCGTGCCAATTGCTGACGCAAAGACGCTGCACCAGCAAGAGCCTCATCCAAGGCCGGAATGACAGTCGAAGCAGGATCTTGTCGGTCATCAACCAAGAAACCGCGGGCAGCAAAACGCGCCGCCGTAAATTTCTCGGAAATCTCCGCTGCGCGAAGAGCCACAGAAGCCTGCCCGGCAGCCTCCGCATCTGCACGTACTTTGTTAAGCAAGGACAGGGTATCCGGCCCGAAGCGATCAATGGTCTCCTGAACCATCTTGTTGCGTTCCTCGGTCAGCGCTGCCCGCTTCTCGAAACTTTCCAGATAAGAAGCAATCTGCTTTACAGCCTGCCGAAGCTGGTCTTGCACATAGGGGTCCTGGGTATCCAGAATCAGGTTGTCAAAGTGTTGACGGACAACAGCCGCCTGGCGCCGCACAGGATCAACGTGCGACAAGTCATTGGTATAGAAAAACGCTGTTACCAAGCGCCTCATAGTCTGTAAATCGGCATCTGCCGCTGTACTTCTGACGGTCAGCTCGGCCCCAAACGTAATGGCACTCAGGGAACGCGCCGATTCCCGACCACTCCACCACAAAGCTGAAGCAAAACCAGCTGTTACAAGCAGCAAAACAGAGAAACCCGTAAAAATGCGCGTTGAAACCCGGAACTGCGACATCGCCTTGAACATGACAGAGTCTCTCCCCCAAGAGCAACAGTCACTCTGGCAGATCTGGAATCTGCAGAACGTGACTGAAACACAGAATATATTCTGCTACCAGGGGCTTCAATAATAACAAAATAAAACCATTGCAATTAGAGGCTGGAAATAAAAGAAAAAATATAAATTATAAATTGAGTATTTGAATTACCTCAATTTATCGATGCTTATGATTTCATAAGATATATTGGTCATAATAATATATAAATGAACATTATACGCAACTAAGTTCATAGAGAAATATAACCAAAGATATACAAAAGATACGCAAAAGGCGTGTCCAATAAGAAAAGTGGACACCCAGCCTGGATGGCATGATCCATGCCCATAAGAGCCATGGCAGCCCTTAGAAAGAGCGACAGGATCCATGGCAACCATACACATCAGCGCAACGCAACGTATTAGAAAAATTACGGAAATCCCTATAGACTTGGACAAACGACACGCGAGCCCAGGATCCAAGATGGCTCTCCTTGAAGCATTCCTGCGTCGCATTCTGCAAACAGGTGCCCTAGAGTGCGAAGATATAAAAGCCATAGAGCACGCGCTCTACCTTACAGAGGAAACAACAAGAGAGCGGAGCCGTATAACAAAACGGCCCGAATATGACACGTAAGGTCCCACACATAGATGGTTTTGGTAGCGTCGCGCCATAAAGTCGCATAACATTGATTATGACTATGAATGACGCAGCATGCCTTGAAGGCAAAGCGGAATAAAACGATACAACTACCATCTTAAGTATTTAGGAAGCGGTGGCTACAGGATGCCAGACAGCGACGACACGCCACAGAACAGCGCACAAAGCAATAAAAGAGGCCTTTGGGGCAGCCTGCGTGGTTTTTTCTCACAGGTAGCGACCCCTTCGCCCACATCGACAAACTCTGCACCGCTCCCCATGGAACCCATGAAGGGCGAAGAGGATCACTGGGTAGATCTTACGCTCGAAGAAATACTGCAACGCAAACCGGAACTGGAGGTCCATCTCGTCAGCCTAACCCAGTTCCGCCAAGCCATTGGAGATACATGGGACCGAGTTGGCGCAAAAGCTATTATGCTTGCAGAGTCAACTCTGCGAAAAGTTGCAGGGCACGGGAATCCGGTACGTGTTTTTGGCGAAGAGGGCGTTTTTCTCTTGGCATTCCCACGCCTTTCAGAACTTGAAGGACGCAGGCGCGCAACTGAAGCCGCGATTGCCGTTGGACAGAAGCTGGTTGGGGCCCGATTCCGTATTGTGGGAGATGGCATGTCTTCTCCGCTCGTTTGCCTCGCATCCAGCAAGGGAAACGAGCTTATTGATCCACAAGGAAATTTCGCAGAGCAGGCGATCCTTGCCATGGAAACAGAAGCAACACCGCTGGCAGAATCTGCGGCTGTTAACAATGCCGAGGCTACCGCAAAAGCAGGGCAAGACAGCACAGACCTCTTCATTTCGATGACTTCATCCGACAGCAATGACCCTGAGTGGTCCCCCATAGACTATGAAACAGACAGGCACGATAATGAGATCAACACGATCGATAAAAATAGCAAGCTAAGCCAATATAACCCAAAGTGGCGCACCATGAAACATAAGAGCCGAAATGAAAGCATAAAACTCATACCCATAGATCACAAAACAAATAGAAAAGAATATTTTAATGAGTGGGTTCCTATAAAAAAGGACAATACATGAAACAATATACAACAACGAAAGATAATCCTACTTACATATTAATCCATTTCAAATAGAATCGAGCAAATCTATCCACACATTTCACTTGTCAAATAGTATCACGCACCATATATAGGGTCTTCGGGAGAGACCACCGTACTTCAGTGCATACTGTCGGAATTGCCCCCACGTATACACCCTGAACATTGACCATCGGAAAAACCACATGGTTTCGCGAGTTCTGTTTGTTGACGACGAACAAAACGTTCTGTCTGCCCTTCGCCGTACATTCCACGGAGAGTTCGAGCTAGAGACAGCAGGGAACGCCGTGGAAGCCATGCGCCTTTTTCTGGATGGAGAGCGCTTTGCAGTTATGGTAACAGATATGGACATGCCGGCCATCAATGGCTTGCAGCTTCTTGAACAAGTCCGGAAACATTCTCCGCGTACCTGCCGTATTGTCCTGACAGGAAAACCGAACGCCGATGCCGCAACCGAGCTTCTGTCAGATGGCTTGGTTTTCCGCTACCTCCTCAAACCCTGCACACCTGCAAAACTACGTGACATTATTCGCGAAGGCATTGTTTCTTATGAGCAAGCTAACCTGCGCAGCAACAATGCTCGACATTTCGATACCCCAGCAACAGAATCGCGTCATGCACGACAAACCCAAGTTTATCGCTTGCGCAACGGGGATGAGGTAGCAGCCAGCGTCTTGGACCGGGATGGACGGGTTCTTGTTTCCAGCGGCACTGTCCTGGACCAAGATCTCCTGAGCAAACTCAGAAAGCTACTGGAAGAAGGCCGTATAGGAGAAAACCTGACCATTTACAGCACCCACTGAGAAATGGACCGAATTCTATGGTGGAGCTGACATACTTTTATATTACTATTGGTATTTCAATAGTCATAGTTCTTGCTCTTCTGCGCCGAAATGCACAGCTCTATACCGCGCACCGGAAGGATACGGCCGAACAGAAACGCATGGCCAGCGTCATCAATATTGCTGCAGACTGGGTTTGGGAGACAGATCGCCGGGGGCGCATCACAACCATCACACCATCCTTCACAGATATAACCGGAATCCCCGTATCTGATGTTGTCGGGAGAACGCGAAGGGAAATTCTCGGGCGACCAAGTAAAAGTTCTCCTCCCGGCTTGGAGAAAGCATTCCGCACGCGTGCACCATTCTCAAACCTGATCTTTACTATCCCCACATCAGAACAACAGATGATGCACATCAGCATCAGCGGAGCGCCCATTCTGGATCGTCACGGTCACTGGAAAGGTTACCGTGGCATAGGGAAAAACATCACCACTGACGTTGCAGCCCGGGAAGCCGTTCAGTCTGCTGAAGCACGCCTTCACATCGCTATAGAGGGAATCGCCGAGGGCTTTGCGCTGTGCCAGACTGACGGCACCATCACGTTGCGTAACAGACGACTGCGGCAGATGATTGAAAAGGCAGGGGGGCGCTTCAATAGTAAGTTCACCTTGCATGATGCGCTCTCATCATGTGCGGAAAACCCTGCCGATGTGCGGGATTTGCTGGACAACTGGTCTACACGCATCATGAGACCGGTGACGTTCCGCTGCTTGAACGGACAGTACTACCTTGTCCGTTTGCAGATCACACCGGACAACAACCTGCTGGTCACTGTGGGCGACGTCACGGAACAACAACGTGCCCAAGATGCCGAAAAACGTCTGGAAGAAGAGCGACGGCAGGCCCAGAAGCTCGAAGCAATCGGAACACTTGCCGGCGGCATAGCCCATGAAATCAACACACCAATTCAATACATAGGCGACAATGTGCGTTTTGTAGCCGGCGTACTGCCGGAACTGATTGCCATTGCAATGGACATGGCAGACAGCGCAAACAATGATACGTCCGTACAAGCGGCAACAGAAAGATGCAGGAAGCTGGATCTTGGTTTTATTGGGCCGGAAGCCCCCTTGGCTCTTGAGCAAGCCTTGGAGGGCATAGAAGCGGTCAGCCGGATCGTGCTGGCCATGAAGGAGTTCTCACATCCAAGCTTGAAAGATCCCGTCCCCTTCGACCTGAATCATAATCTGCAAAGCACCATCACCATATCGCGCAACGAATGGAAACTCGTTGCCGAAGTGGAAACAGACTTTGAAAACAACCTGCCCCCTGTAACCGGTTTGCCCGGCGATCTCAATCAGGTTTTCCTGAACCTGATCGTCAACGCCGCACATGCCATTACGGATTATAATGATACCCAAATGGGAAAGATCACGGTTTCAACCCGTCAGGACGGTGATTTTGTCGAGGTTAGAATTGCAGATACCGGATGCGGTATTCCCGATGGTATACGCGACAAAATTTTTGAGCCTTTCTTCACAACAAAGGATGTAGGCCGAGGAACAGGCCAAGGGCTGGCGATTGCTCACGACATTGTTGTGCGCAAGCACAAGGGCCGGATTGATATTCAAAACCGTGAGGGAGGTGGCACAATCTTCGTTGTGCGGATTCCCTTTGACCCTCCCTTGTCGCAAAATTATGAGGAGTCTGTTGAGACCTTCTCGGAAGAAGGACACTGGTGATGAGTCGCATCCTGTTTGTTGATGATGACCCAAGACTCCTGCAAGGGCTCAAGCGCCTGACCATAAGCCGGGGCAGCACATGGCACTGTGACTTTGCACTCTCGGGGGCCGAAGGTGTGAACCTGCTGCGTCAGGGGGCCTACGATATTGTTGTCAGTGATATGCAAATGCCGCGCATGAATGGCGCAGAATTCCTGGAGCAGGTTCGTATCCTGTCCCCACAAGCTGTTCGCATTGTACTCTCGGGCTACTCACACATAGAAAGCGTTGTTTCTGTTGCGGGGTCAGCCCATCAATATCTGGCAAAGCCATGTTCTTTTGAACAGCTGATGGACGTTATTGTCCGGGCTTTGGCACTACGACAGTCATTTTCAAGAACAGCCCTGCACAGCATCGCCGGCAAACTGCATTCCCTTCCCTCTCCATCAGAACGATACACGCGGCTTCTCGCGCTTCTGGAGTCACCGCTTACATCAACCGATGCACTTGCAACCGTCATGAAAGATGACATTGCCATGGTCGCCGAGGTTCTGAAGTTGACAAACAGCCAATACTTTGCCCTGACAAACACAGCAACGAGCATCGAACAGGCAATCCGGCTTCTCGGTACCGAGATCATACGCATGCTTGTCTTCAATGTCGGCATATTCAGCAGCTTCAAATTGACCGGGCCTGCTGCAATCCTTATGGGCGCCCTGCAAGCACGAGCCATGCGGCTATCAACAGAGTGCGCAGGACGTGCGGCCGATGCGGGATTACCCAGTACAACCGTACAGATGGCACGTATTGCCGGCATGTTATGTGAAATCGGCATTCTTGTTCTGTTGAATGACATGCCCCAGTCCTACACAAAGTTGGCCTGCGATACGGCAGTCACCCGGCTCCGCCTTCTGGAAGCGGAGCAGGAAATCATGGGCATCAACCACGCTGAACTCGGGGCCTATCTCTTGGGATTATGGGGCTTCCAGGATGACATTGTGTGGGCTTTAACTGCACTCTCACCTTGTGCACCGGCCGGGCACGATCCCGGCCCGATTGCCCCTATCCTGCAAAATCTGCTTGCTGAAGATCCGCTTGAATACACCACACAGTCATTGGCCACACCAGCGTGACATCACGCACCGGCCCTCAACCATTCAGACAACATCGCCTGACTATAGAGGCTGGCTACTTCACGAATAAAACGACTGAAGTCAGCGGAAGCGTTATCATCGGCATAGTCTGATATGGTCCGAAGCGCTGCGAACGGAATCTCATAATCCGCACAGACCTGTGCCACAGCGGCGCCTTCCATTTCAACGGCAAGAACCTCAGGAAGATCTTGTCTCAGGCCGTGACTCTTGGATGCATCAGAAACAAACTGGTCACCACTGGCGATCAAGCCTTCATGCAAACGAGGCGCCTGCAAGGCAAACGTATCGACAGCGTCAGCACCAACATGCCCACCGACGTCGGCAAGGATGGTTTGGGCCGCACTCCCCAGACGCGCAGACAACGCCTTGTCAGTCTCAAAATGACTAAGACCATACAGAGGCACTTCATGCCGTGGGAACAGAGGCGAGGCATCCATGTCATGCTGCACAAAACTATGTGCCAACACGACATCACCAACCCTCAGCCCTGTTCCTATGCCACCTGCAACACCCGTAAAGACAATCTGCTTCACGCCAAAATGCTCGACCAAAACGGTTGCCGTGGTTGCAGCAGCCACCTTGCCAATGCGGGAAAGCACTACGACCAGAGAATGACCGTGCCAGTTTCCAAGCCAGAAGTCTCGCCCAGCCACCCGCACGCACTGCTTATCGGGAAAAACATCCAGAACAGCTGCCAACTCTTCGTGCATCGCACTCATAATGCCGATTGAGGTCATGTACGCTCCAAATCCCAATCTGGAAAGAATAGGATTTAGTACGCATAATGATATTGCATATCAATAAAATAATAACGTTATGGATAAAATCTATAGGTTAATTGCGCTGGGACTAAGTTCAAAAACACCAGGCAAAGTAATACTGAATTCTGCCGCGTCAGAATCACCATCTGTATCAGCATACAAGATGATACCATTATCAGATTTTATTAGCCACACAGACCAATCTTCCGGACCATTGGAACTCCAAGCCAAACAGTCGCTGCAGTTTCCGATTTCCATGCCAAGGTCAATGCGGTCGCCTTGGGCAAAGTTAAAATCAAGAATAACATCGTCCCCCAAACAGTCCGGTGTGTAGCTGAAAAAGTCGGCCCCTTCTCCCCCGGTCAGAGTATCGTTCCCCTTTCCTCCTGTGAGCATGTCATCACCGGGACCTCCAACCAGAATATCATCCCCCTCATCGCCGTTCAGCGCATCACAACCCGCATAGCCAAACAGGATATCATCACCGGCCTGACCGGACAGATTATTGTTGCGTCCATTTCCAATAATCGTATCAGCACCCTGCGTTCCGGAAGCATGAAGAACCTCAGCATGCTGCGTCAAATCGAGCACCACCCCAACAGAGGTATCAGCACCGGCGTCAAGAAAATAAAAAACAGGTCGGGGCGGAGCAGGCCTAGGCAAGAGGAAGCTGAACCACGGACCAAAGAATAAAGACGATAGCAGGAAAAACGTAGACCCGGCCCACGAAGGCTCAGAGGAATCATATGAACCAGAGCCAAGATCAACGAGGGAAGCCTTGACTGAAGCCCCAACCCCCACATCAGCAGCGGTCAAAAATGAAATGTCCTCTATGAAAACATCAGGACCATCCAGCAGCAAATCTATTTCTGCTGTTCCCGGATTACCATCAGTATCCCCCAACAGACGCAACGCCCCCTGCGATTCCTTGCGTGTCCACAAAGCATGGGGCATCGGCTTGTCTGCAATAAAGGCAAAATGACCAACACCAGAGAGATTTATCGTATCTTCACCGGATACAAAATCTTTGAGGATATCGCCCTTAACCTCTGCCACAGAAGCATAGACAAATTCGTCGCGCCCCTCATCCCCATAGAGACTGTCTGCGCCAAGACCACCCCGGATAACATCATCACCTTCTGCCGCAAAAATCAGATCATTTCCGGCGTCCCCAAAGATCCAGTCATTAGAGATATGGCCATCGATCCGGTCGTCACCATCTGTGCCACGCACGCCAATGTCCCAAGCCGCAGGGCGACGACGCGCAAGGTATACGATATCCAGCAGGGCATCACCCAGAGGGGCCATGTGACTGCCATCAAGAATCGACTTGTTCATCCATTGCTCTCCCGCCGTTATGCTTCAATCGCTAAGAGAGCATAACACCTTATGGATGAACATAGAGATATTTACCACCATAAAAACGCAAGGTGTTTGGCAGATGGTTTGCCTCAGTGTCTGTTTATAGACAGAAGCGATCTGGAGTTTGGTTGCCCTGATATGAGAAGAGGTATGTTGCAACTCTCTTCTCTGAAAAATATACACACAGCGATTACCAATGATTATCTGGCCAGATGTAAGGCAAGCAGTATAATTGAAGCTGGAAACACTTTCCCACTATTTGACCGGACCCATACATGGTTGCACACCACGCTGTTCGTTTTCTTCAGCTTATCCTTGGCACGTTATACCTGTGGAGCATGTCAGCAGAACACGTAATGGCACAGGATCGCGCTGCCTTGGAACGCTATCTGCACGAAGTTCGTATTCTCCTGCAAACGGACATCTGCGCACATGAGGAAGAAGCGTACAGTCTCCTTGCCAAGAGCCCTGTATCACAACGGAACAATCCCGTGTCCATGCCTGAAGGTAACTTGGCGCAACGCTTGAAACAGGCTGTTGTCATGGTGGTAACCCCGACGGACAGTGGCTCTGGCTTCTTCATAGACAAGCACCACATTGTGACCAACTATCACGTCGTCTCCTCTTCCGGCCCCGAGGGGGTTTTTGTAGCCGGTCCGGGATCGGTGGGAATACAGCGGGCTGAGATTGTTGCCACCCTTTCCGGAGAGGCGGAAACCGCCTCCGACTTCGCCTTGCTGAAAGTAAACGGCCCCCCCTCACCTGGTTTTCTACCACTTGCCGAGAGTGCTGCAGAACTGGACCACGTCATTGCAGCAGGCTTTCCTGCGCTTGTCCTTGGCAACGACGTTGGGTTTCGTCGTTTTATGAAAGGCGATCTGTCCACACTGCCCGACGTGATCCTGTCTCGGGGCTCCATCATGGCCATTCAGAACCGTAAGACAGCAGCCCCCAGCATTGCCCATTCCGCTTCCATCTCAGGGGGAAGCAGCGGCGGCCCGCTGGTTGATGCGTGTGGACGAGCCATCGGTATCAACACGTTCATTCGTGTTGATGTCAAACAGGCCAGCAATACCGGGTACGCCATACCGGCCGAACCCCTGATTCAGTTTCTGAAAGGACAGGGTATCCAACCAACAATCCAGACAACACCTTGCCCCAGCAGCTAATCAAACCTTACTGCCCCAGAGCCCGGTCTACCTGTCGGCTCAGGTCTTCTTTCTGACGCTGCAAAGCATCAAGACGCCGTTTCTTTTCCGGGACAGGTGTTACCGGATCGCTCCGCAACTGGGCAATCTTTGCTTCCAGAGATGCTATCTCTGCCTTCAGGTCATTGTTATGACCCTTGGCTTTCTCCAGCCTGCTCTTTAACGCACGCAGCTCTTTCTCAAGCTGGGCATAGCGCTTCTCTGCAGCGGCACGATCTTCCGCAACAGACGCTTGTTCCTGCTGTGTCCGGTCATATTCGCGTTTCTTCTGGGTGTTGAGGTCTTGCTCATTCTCCAGGGCTTCCTGCCTCTCCTTGACCCGTTCCTCATAGCCCCCGGATGCCAGATGACGAATGCCGGACAAAAAGCCGCCTTGGGCAGGATCCGTGTTGGATGCGCACCCCGCCAGCAGAACACCAAAGGACACAACCAATCCACGACACACCAACCGGAAAAACACCATCTTCTCTCCTGCCCTAGCCAATACGGGATACCTTGCGACGCTGCACAAGACCGTCCAGATCTTTCTCAAGCACGAAGATCTGCTGCTCCAGACGTGATATTTCGGCATCCATTGTCGCCAGTTTCTGTTCTGAACCCTGTGTCTTTCCACGGGCAATGGCATATTCCTCGTGTCTTTTCTTCAGGTTTGCGACCGTCTGTTCCAGATACTTGGTATTGTCATCAACACCTGCAAGCTGGGTACGGGCCTGCTCGCGGCTGATCTGCCCGGCTGCAATCTGTTTCTCCAGACGCTCGATCGTTTTTGTATCCGTTGCAATAACCTGGCGGCTTGCATCAATCAAATCAGCAAGCCGCTGATTGTCAGCACGCACATCGGCGGTCATGACATCCAGCCGCTCTTCCGTCGAAGCATACTCCTCCTGCTTGTCTGCAACGTAGTACCCTGCAGCACCACCAACAGCCGCGCCGGCTGCACAGCCCAAGGCAATGCCACGACCACGCTCACCACCCCCGCGCCCGGAAGCCAGCACACCAATCAACATGCCCGCCACGCAGCCCAAGGCAGCACCTTCGGCAATCGTTTGATTGAACGTTGCAGCCTGGTCGCGCATACGCTTCTCAGCCGGTGTCATGGATGACTCATCCCGTGTTGTCGCACACCCGGACAACAACAGGCTGACCCCAAGAATAAAGGCCGTTACTTTCCCCGCTACCCTCATACATAACCTCTTGCCGACGGCTACAGTTTAACAAAGTCCTCAAGCCAAGCTTTTCGGCGAATCTTCTGGTTTGCACGATATACCAGAACGTGTGATAGATGGCGATCGATATACGGCACTAGGTGAGACAAGCCCAAATTCTTCATCTCGACAACCAGAATACTCTTTTGCCGTGACAAAGTGGCCTCGTCATACTCTTCTGCTGTACGAACAACCGTATCAGCGTAATACCTCAGATTATCCTGCAAGGCCGCAGTATTTTCATCAAGCTGTTGACGGTAGCTTGATGCCCGCTCTCCTTCGGGATCGCTGTTGTGCTGGCTCTTCCAGATTGATTCAAGCTGGGCAACCCACTGTCCATCATCGGATAGTTTCTGCCCCAAAAAGGCCCCCATTCTGAGCGTAGTGCGTACAGCCCGGTCGCGAGCCTCATCACGGGCGGCCAGGTCAGCCTTCAGTTTGTTCCCTATCTCGCGCAAACGACGCTCCAGAGCCGGGTCGGCAACCGTGTCAGCCAGAAGAGACAAATCCGCAGACGGTGTTTTACCTCGTGGCGCCGTCCCGTACTCACCCCCACCTGTCTCTGATCCCAAATGGTTCCACGCCTCCTGGACAGATTTTACAGCAGCACGGGACGTCAGGGCCGGAACAGATATCACAACACGGAAACCTGTTGTTGCTGCCCGGCGTGGCCCCAACGCATCAAAGAAAGGAATTTCGGAACGCAGGGACGTGCGTATGTCTGCTTCTGCGGTCATATAGTGCCCCCCGCGCACAACAAAACCACCCGGCTGACCGTGATACCGTCCAGGTCGGACCAAATGAAACGTATCAAGCACAATCTCGTCCAGATTACCCAGCATGTCATGCAACCCCAACGGACCTGGCTCGAGAAGGCCGACAAACTGTGGCTTACCGTTGGCAGATTGCGTGCCGGCATACCAGGCATGGCGAGACAGCGATTCCTTGATGGGAAAAACAGGCTCGTTAAAATCCGCAGGGGATACGGATGCACCACCCCTGGCCGCATATTCCCATTCGGTCTCGGTAGGCAGACGGATAAAACCGGCCTCATCTCCCTGACGCGGAAGAAAGTCAGGCTGTGTCTTGCGCAACCAAGTGGTCAACTTCTCGGTAAAAGACAGCGCATCGAACCAGCCGACAGACCCTTGTGGCAACCGGCCCTGAGGTCTGGGAACAGGGCAGCTGGAACCCATGACAGACTGATATTGAAGAACATTGGTTTCATATCGCGCCATCAGGAAATAGGTCTGAACCGGGCTGTCGCGGAACCCTCCCGCCAACCACTCGGTTCGCGTGCCCTCAAGATAGCCGGGACCGCCGGAGGTACTGCCAAGAACAAGACGCTTGTCACCCAAGGGGCCATCAACCGGTATCGCCACCTTCCGGAAGACCATGGCTCCGTCACATGGCAACGGAATGATGACATCATCCTGCATGGGCTTCGGATTATAGTACTTCTCATCCCATCGTGCCCACGTTGCTGATGAGGAACACAAGAAGAGCAGGAAAATAAAAAAGAACCTAGACATCCCGCAGACTCTCCGCTGGCTCAAGTGCCAGAACCCGAAGCACCGCAACCGCCGCCGACAAGGCAGACAGAACCAGGGTCAGAAGCACCGCGATCACAACAGACCAAGGGTCAAGATCACACACGAATCCTTCCCCAGACAGGTTGGCCGTCAAGGTTCTGTTGAACAAGGCGGCCACAATGGCATACAGCACAAGTGACACAACAATACCGCATACCGCCACCAGAAGCGCCCGTGTTACCGGGAACAAGGCTACAGAACGACTATCAAAGCCGACAAGGCGCAACAGTGCCAGATCACGCTTTCGTCGCTCGACATCAGCCCATAATCCTGCCGCCATGGACAAGACAAACCCGCCCGTTGCCAATAGTGCAAGAACAGAAAAAATGTAGGTCAGAACCCGGTCTACAGCCTGCACCATCTCGATATCATCAGCACGTGTTCTGACCTCCATCCCCTCCGCACGAAGACGGGCTGCCAAGGCAACAACACCATCAAGATCACGCGCGAAAAGACGTGCGCTGGCAAAAGAGCGTGTATCCATATTCGCGGGGTCTGACAGTGTATCTGCGCGTCCGTCACGCCAGTCCTCAGCGGCAACAAGCAAGGACAAGGAAACAAATGCAGCAGTCCTTGGAAAACGGTCTTCGGACAAGATAGCGGCAACGACCAGCGGCAACTTTATAACCTGCCGTTCTCCGGATATGGCACGAGTCAGGAAGCCTGTCAGGGCATCCTCTTCCTTGACCCCCAGCCGATCTGCTGCCGCCCGGCTCAGAGCGATACGGTCAAAGCCGGATGGGAAAAACCCGTTCGGTGGGAACAGGGGATCCCTAGGACCGGAAGGCACAAGCTCCATACCCTCGACAGAGCGACCAGAAGCCGTACGCACATCCAGCGTTGCCGACAGAGAACGGGTCCGCGGTATCACAAATCCAACCTCTGGCAACTCTCTCAAGTGGCCGAACCAGTCCGGACCCAGCCGATAGTTCCCGACAAGCAGAATCTCCAGATTCCGAGGATCTTGGAGAAGACGGGATCGCAGGGTCTCGACAATACCGGTTTTCAGGCCCAGAAGAACCAGAAGCGGCGCCATAACCGCAGCAAGAGCTAAGATCTGGCACATCGCAACACGCCAGTCATGGCGACAATCGGCCCACGATAACCGGATAATACGCCAGGCTATCACGGGCAGGCTCCATTCCATGTAAAAAGGGTCCGGGGACCGGATGCATCCTGTGCAGGCAACGCAACCAGTGTCGGCAAGTCCATGCCACCAACAAGGGACTGGTCATGACTAACCAGAACCAAGGCAGAACCGGATGCCTTCACCAATTCCAGCAACAGGGCCATGACATCAGCAGAACGGGCCGGATCAAGCGCCGCCGTTGGCTCGTCAGCAAGCACAAGATCCGGCTTATACAAAAGGGCACGGGCCACAGCCACCCGTTGGCGTTCACCAATAGATAAAGCCGAGGGCATCAGAGATATAAGGGGGCGTAAACCAAGCACATCAACAAGATAACCTTCCCATGCGGGGTCAAAGACGGCTGCCTCTCGCGCTGAAAGTCGTATGTTGGCCAACACATCCACGAAAGGTAACAATCCCCCGGTCTGAAGGATATAACCAAGACGTTCGGCCCTGACCCGGGCCAAGGCATCCTTCCGCCGCGATGCCCACAAAGCTGGAATATCAATACCCCGAACCTGAAAGGTGCCTGCCGATCCTGGTTGCAGTATCAAGCCAAGGATATCCAGCAAGGTACTTTTGCCACAACCGCTTGGCCCGGTCACAATTATTGCCTGCCCGGAAGACAAGGACATGGCCGGAAGAAGGAAACGAAATCCCCCGCGAGACCCTTCCAAGGACTGGATATCCAGAACACACGTGCTCACGGCATGGCATCCAGAGGAACCGGGTACACCGCCTCCCCGGGATCAAGGCCGCCATCCAAGGAGACCCAGCGGCTTACATCATCATTATACACCTGGTACAGGCGGAGTTTCCGTTCTATTTCATCAAGGAAAGCTTGCTGCTGGCTTATGCTCCAGCTTGACCATGTCTGTTGGTCAAGGTCCAGAACCTTGGACCGATAAGGCAGGTCATCCAGATACTCACCAAGCAAACCCAGATCCGCCAACCGACGGGCCTGGTCACGTTTGACAATGTTGGGATCACGACCCAGCGTCGCCGCAACAGACCGCAGTTGGGCGAAGAAATCGCCCGGTGACAGTTGCGCTGCCTGCCCTGCCGTGCTGATTGTCTGCAACACCTGCTGCAGATCCGAAAGCTGGTTCCGGGTCAGTAGAACACGAACTTCGGTTGTTGGTATCTCAGGGTGTTCAAGGTCACGATCAGCAATCCATGCCGAAAAGAGAGGCGGAGCCTGTGTTCCTTCCGTACGACCAAGCCAAGCCAGCTGCATGGCATGCCCCAGCATGGCAGCATCCTGACGAACACGCGAGAGGCTGCCCCCCGATTGCACATAGCCGGGATCTGCTGTCCGGGCAGCACCCGGAACCGATTCACCGCGCCGGGCAGCACCAACCTGCTCGACAATCGCATCACCCAAGGCATCAACCATTGACCCAAAAACATCCACGGCCCCTGATTCAACAGGATAATACAGTGGGCGCTGCAAAAGGGGATGACGGGTCAAATCCTTGTACTGGGCCTCCGCTTCAGCGTGATTGGCTTTCCCGGCCGGGGTTTTCAGGTGAAGGGCATAAACGGCAAGCCCGCGGTGCTGAGCCTCAAGACGAACCTGAGCAGCATCCAGTCGGGTTGACGACAAGGGATCCTGCCCCTGCAAGGCGCCGGCATCGGTAATAAGGATTACATACCGCCCACCGAAAGAAGACCATTGGATACGCTCCACTGCCGTCATGATACCGGCATAGGCATCTTCGGAGAAACGCGCAGAAGACACAGTTGCCGCCTTCAAGTCAGCAACACGATCCAGGAATTCTTTACCGCTGCGCACCTCGGATGGATCGGCAAACACCCTGGACACATACTCTAGTTCTGGAGTGCGATCGACATTGGAACGAAAGGCAATCATACCGAACCGTACCTGATCCAGAAGCCCTGCCTTCTCGATATGCCCGTAAATCCGCCGCACCGCTTCACGGGTACGGTCAATGTAAGGGCCCATTGACACTGTGGAGTCAATCACAAAAACAACAGCCGCAGTAAAGTTCCGCAACGCGCTTACCCCACTGGAAGAAGGGGTTGGCGCAGCAACTGTCTTGCCCTCATCACGACTGACGGAAGCAATTTCCAGCATCCGGACACGGTGCCCATGGCCGCTGAATGTTTCCTCGGCTTGGAGGATAGGGAGCAGGTAAAAATGACTGGCAAGGTCAACATAGTTTTCAGGCTCTACAGACACGACATGGGGATCATGCCCACCTGCCAGCACAGCTTTGCGCAAGGGGTCGATACGCGAGGCCGGTTGATCGGCTTCGACAATGGCAGCAAGGCTGTCACGATCCCGGAACAACAACGCCCGCTCGCGCCCGGACGGATTGGTGAAGGCCAATGTCAGCTGCTGTTTCCAAGGTAATGTAAATCCAGCCTCAACCCAGCCATCGACTTGGCCGTTTGCTGTCAGGCCAACTTCAAGCCAGGGGACATCGCCTATTGTCTTGCGGTCATAAACATAGAAACGGGTCAGGGCTGGCTGTTGCATACCCGGTCCATCACCCGGGCTGCGCTTGAGGACAGCCCCCGGACGGGCTAGTACCCTTTCATAAAGGGTTGTCTTGCCGGGCATGATCAGGGGGGAACGCGCGTGTGCGGCAGAAGCCTGTCCAATGCACAGGAGCACAGCAAAGAACACCAGCATGCGAACTGACGCGCGATAAACGGCAACTTTGGCCCGCACCATCCTATTCTCCCAGATCACGCAGAACCGACTTCGCCACGTCATCACCGGAGGCCGCAGCCTTGCGCAACCATTCCAAGCCTTTTGTGCGACCATAACCATTCGGATCAAGAGCGAGAAGAATCTGGCCCAACCGTCTTTGGGCTTCTGTATTGCCGGACAAGGCGGCCGGCTCATACCAATAGGCTGCTGTTTCCGCATCCGGCTTTTCAATCGGGCTGGAACCTGGCTGATGTGTTTCAGGATCATAAAATCGTCCCAGGGCCAGAGATGCACCGGGATCCCCTGACCGTGCAGCATACCGATAGGCGAGCATGGCCAGATCAGCCTTCTCACGGCGCATCAGATCATCAGCCAAAGCAACCGTTGCATCCGCAGAAGGTGATCTGCCAAGAAATGTGGCAAGATCCTCGCGCGTTTTTACGTCTTCTGGTGCTGCACGGTGTTCTGCATCCTGTGCAGACGGAGGAACAAAGGGATCAAACGGGGCACGAGTTTCATTCCAGTACCAGAAACCACCGACAACGACACACAAGGCCAGAACAAGAACGGCGGGAAACAAGAACCTGGCCAGAGAAGAACCCGAACCGGAAACCGGGGGCGGTTCTTCGACAGGAATATCCGGGACAGGATCAGGCAGGACAACCGGCTCAACCACGATCGATTCAGATAATGGCTCCGCATGCGGAGCCGGAGCATCCACAACGGCAGCATGGGATGGATACAGTCCTGTTACCCCCTGCACACCACGTGCCACAATCCCGAAAGCTTCGGCCGTCAGCTGAATACGGGCATTGGGCGGCAAGACCGCCAGACAATCCGTAATCAGTGGACCAAGAAAAGCTCTTCCTGTGTTGTCAAAATGTACATCGTGCCAACACTGCTCAGCCTGCCAAACCCCACCGGAGGTCAGAAAATCCCGACCTTGGTTACGCAGGATCTGTAAACGCCCATTTCCCGCCGGAAACCCGGAAATTTTGAGAACAGAATATCCTGGCCCACGCTCGACATCAGGGACAAGTTCAGCTTTTGACACCATAAACAACGGTTCCATCTATCAGGAGACAGGCGGCCCCTTCATGCGATCCAGAAGACGCCCCAAACGACGATTATGCTCCGGCCCAATCTCACTGCCAGCAAGATGACCGGCATTGGACACAGCCATCTCACGAAATGCATCTATCCAGTCGACCAGATACAGCGCCGGATAGTTGATCGGTGAATCTGGCAGATCGGGGGGATCAGCAACAGGAGCGGGGGCAGAAAAGAGGCGACGCCCCGCAATATGCGAGGAAACAGGCCGCTTGTCAGTAGGGATACTCCCGAAACCAAGCCAATCTACCCAAGACCCAAGACATGTTGCCGCAACCAATGTCTGCCGATCTACCAGTTGCCCACGGGTTGTCGAGGCCCTTTCCTCGGCTTCCCGCAGGGCATCGATCAACTGAGCCTCCAGACGACACCGTGTCATACCTGTTATCAGCTCATCGACCAGAATTTGCAGGGTGTCCCCGGTCATACCCAAGAAACGGTGCATCTGCGTATTGGCGGGAATATCGCGTATACTCCGCATCCAGTCAGACATGACAGCACGGGCATAGCGGGCTGCCCGCCCCCCCTTCCCAGGTGAAGAAGCAGGGACAGGATCCGTAACAACTTGGCCGAAGCCAGACAGATCAAGGCTGAACAGACTCCCTGTCTCCAGATCAGCATGATCCTGCCCTTCGTCAGCACCTGTTTCTTCCAAATCATAATACAACGTGCGCAGCCGTTCCGGTGTTGGCTGCAAAGCGTGGACAAGCTCTCCAAAACGGTCAAGCCGCTGCTGCAAGGCAACCTGTATCTGACGAGCCAGATCCTGTTTGTGAGCAACGGCACCCTCACCATCAACCTGATAGAAAGGACCAAGAACAGATGAAACCAGACGCCCCCGGATATCGGACACCTGCTCGGCAATACGCCCCAGCTTTACATCTGGTTTTGCCACCGTACCCAGATAGGCCGCCAAACGCGCCATACCCCCGTCATCAAGTGTCAAAGCAGCATCCCATGCCGCAGCAGGATCACGAACATGGCGCCTGACGCTGTCATCCTCAACGAAGGTACCACGCATGGCCGCCAAGCGTTGTTCCTGTCCTTTTGCAAGGGCAACTTCCTGCCGTCCCTCCATTTCAATAACGCCCGGCGCCATGCCGGGTTTGCGCACAAGAAACACCGTGTCAAAGGGCTGGTTCGGGGCCCAAGTGTTAACCCACTCAAACTGTTCAAACTTCTCCAGCAACGTCAGGCGCATCATCCCGCCCCATCCCTCGCGGATCAAATCCATGGTTTCATCAGGGCGAGGTTTCAGACGCTCGTCAAACATGGTGATTGTCCATACCAACCCGGAATCGCGGCGGGAACGTTCTTCCGGCGTTGCCCCCTGTGTCGACTCGATCCATGCCTGCAATGCCGGCCCCAGATCATTGACATCAGACTGTTTATGGCAGGGCGTGCACAGGACCAAGGCATTCATTTCCTGGTCTTCGGTATACCGTTCAAAAAGGTAGGCAACCTTGCCGCGCAGAACCAGTTCCGCAACCGGGTCACGGCCCTCAAGACGCTCTGCCACATCTGCCAGACGCCCCACATTCAGACGACCGCGGTACCCTGGAAAATCAAGAAGATCAACCTGTTCAAGCATGGACGCCTGTGGTGGGTCCGCCAGGCAAAAACTCATCTCGCAGGCCAAGGCCGCCAGAACAGGGCGAGCAACAGCAACAGCGCTTTCCTTCCCCGAACTCTGATGGGTTACAACTTGAACCACCCCCATATTATCGCGCCCGAGACCGCCCAGCATATCAACATTCATGATGCTGTTTTTCTGGCTGAAGCCACCCGCTCCATCCGGCACAACCAAGGCATCAAGTGCAGCAAAAACCCGTGGAGCATGGCCGATTGACCGCAGTGTCTCTGCCAGATGGGTCCAGGCGACCGTGAATTCCGGAATATCACCCCACAACAGGGAAAACAGCTCTGCCCGGCCCTGTGTATCCAAGCGGGGAACAAGATCCACAGCCCGCAACCAGAACCCAGCTTTGTATGGCTCCATGTCACGCGGAAAGCGACTGTTGAAATAATCCATCAGATCAACAACATCAGAAGCTCCCATCCCCCCCGTTGCACCGGGCGATGCCTTGCGGGCAACAGTATCCAAGCGCAGGGCAATCACAGCCGGATCCGAACAGACGCTGACCTTCTGGCGATCAAAATCCATAAAGAAGCTGTTACCAATAATCCGCACCAGATCTGCCTCGCTGAAAAGACGCAAGGCAACAGGAAAACCCGCTGGTGTTGGCAGGCGACGGCGTGTGAAGCGGGTTACGATGCCCGTTGCTTCCTTGCCTCCTCCTGGTGGGTTGATATGGGCAATGAAGTTCAGGCGCTGGCCATCCATATCTGTTTCCAAGGCCCCGTTCTTTCCACGGGCCAGGGCCGATATCAGATAAGATTTCCCCGCCTGGGACAGACCGAAGAAGCCGACAGCCACAGGCTGTACCACAGCGGCAGCCAACCTTTTGGCACGGCTACCCTCGCGGTGCAGATGGATACTGATTCCATCCGCCTCCCGGTCAAGCCGCGCACTGTCCGGCCGCACGTCCCGAACCCAGGCAATCCCCTCTTCCACACCATCGGCAAGAGCCTTACAGGCCTCAACCAATCCCTCGGGAGTAGCCGTCACAACTGCGGGCCCTTTACTCACCGTCTGCCTCCATCAACCAACAACACTGCCAGTATCCAGCCAATAGCTGTCTTCACCAATTCCCTGTGTCAACAAGGTGAAAAGGCGGATCTTCAGGGCATCCCGGCTGAATGTCTGCCCGTCGCGATCACCTCCTCTCACTGAAATCCGGCTGATTTCCAGTTTTTCAGCCCGACCGCGACCGGGGCGCAAGGTAACATCCAGCACCGTGGCATCGCCCTGGCCAGCACCATACAAAGCCGTATCAGCCTTGCGATTGTTTCTGTTGAAATCAATCAGGTATAATGGGCTTGCCCCCCAACGCGGGACGGAAATCTGGCGAAATCCAAGAAGGGTCCGCCCCCGGATTTCAAAGCTGACATCCTCGGGCAACTGATAGTCAGGATTATCCCAGTCAATATCGCGATAATAGACATCCTCGTCCTTGATGAGACGATTGCTGTCCATCAAGCCAACATGACGCACGGTGGAATACAAACGGAATACATTGGAACGGAAGAAGAAGCCGGGAATACGCCCCTGTCCCAGAACACACAGCATGGCCCCGACAGATGCTGTTGTCTTGGGGTCATTGATGCAGGCATTACGGTGGAAGGGATACCACGTTCCCGTCCGATAACCATGCAGAGCCACCAGACGATCAGGAGGTAACGCAAGCAAACTGCGGAACAGGGCCTGTACGCCCGGCAAGCGGGATGGACGCCCTGACAAAAGCAGGACATCGCAGTCATATGCATAAACAAGTTCACACAAAGCCTGCACCGGCTTGCAGATCTCCATACCGCCGCTCAGAAACAAGCGGTGCAAGCGCCCCGGGTCGACAACAAGACGAACGGCCAAGAGGTTGAAGGGTAGCCCTCCTCCCCCTTCTGCACGTGCGACACCGGCAGCAAACCAGCCATGCAAATCTTCAGGCACGGCAGGATCACCCTGTCCGTCGTCTGCCAACAGTTCTGCTACTGTCAAAGACTGTACATCTGCCCCGACAACGGGGTCATGAGCCTCACACCTTTTCAGAACCTGCAAGGCCAAGGGATAAAGAACCTGGAGTGTCAGCTGCTGGCGCTTGACCTGATCGGGCACTGGAACAGCCTCGTTCCCGGCAAGACGCGACAGGACAACCGCCGGCGTTACAACCCCGTGATCCTTCAGAGCTTGCTCAAAGGCAGGAAGGATCACCTTGCGAATCACATCAAGAACAATATCATCCCCGGCGATCTTAAAGCCATCGCGGAACCGCTGTTCCGGCAGGATATAAACATTCCCCCCGCGGCCATCATCCAAAGTGTAGTCTGTCACCACAAGATCGGTCGTACCGCCACCAATATCGATTGTTGCAACCCGCAGGCGACGTCCTGGATCATCGCCACGGGGTTTGCGCATGACGTGGAAGAAGTCTTCCGGTCTGCCACCGAAATTGTTGACCGTTTCCGAATACAGCCATACAGCCTGCGCACACGTGGCCTCATCCCACTGGATACGCCGCTCGGGCAAGGGGGGCCAGCATGCGTCCTGCTGTTCCCGGGTATTGGTGTCCGGGTCTCCCGGGAACCATCCCATAGAGCGCCAAACAAGACCAACGGCCTGTTCCAGGGCATCGTGAAAAATCTGTTGCTCCGGACGGGGCATGGAGGGAGGAACCGTCAGAATAACAGAACGAAGACAGCGTGGCAGGTTGGCATGGCTCATCTTTAGACGTTGGCCAGTACTGTTCATCTGTACCAGAGCCTGAACCAGCACCTCAGCCAACATGAATGTCATCAGCGCACTGCGACTGTAGTGCGGCACAAAAACCTGGATCTGCTCCTCTGGCGGCAGGGTAAAAAGCGCTTTTCCCTCTTCATTGATCAGGTTCCCGAAAGGAGCCGCCGTTGCCAAGGGTTCTGATTCAGAGCGGTTAAAAGCATCGTTGAAACGCCAGCCAGACTCATAGCGTTCGTCATCCCACAAATACCGCTTTGGGCTTGAAAGGCCGGTTGACCCCTCACTGCCCTTTCGTCGCGCAGCCAACCGTGCGGCCTCGGGCCCGACACGGGCAAGGGTTGGCCACAGGAATGCATCATTACGGCCCGAGAGAACCGACTGGTCAACCCGGCCAAAACTTGCCTCGGCAAACTCCAGGCGACTTTCAAAGGGGTCTGTACACACCTGATGGGCACGCCCCAGATCCCGCAGTTCAAGCGTATAACTCAATTTCAAGCCGTTTGCCTGCTGGGGATGATCCTCGATCAGAATGCCGCAGGTGCGTGAATTACCAACATCCAGAACCATATCAACCGGAATGGACGGCAAAACATCATCGGAACGATTGGACAGGATCTTGATGCGAGGGGGACGAACCAAGGACCCAATCAAACTTATGATATTCAGATAATGGGTATAGTGCAGACCCGCTTTGATGCCTGCCTCAATGTCCTCACGCGACAGGCGCAGCCGGGCGACCGCACTGTCCGAAAATTCCTGCTCCAGCCAGCCGGAAACCCACCTCTGGGCCATAAACCAGGCAGGATCCTCACCCTGCCAAGCCAAGGAAAAACGCACGCCCCCTTCAACATCACCCAACGTTGGTGCCAGATAGGCTGTACCCACACGTTCCTCTGTTACACTGGTATCAAAGGCCAGAACAAGACGGTGTGTATATCCATCGCGGTCCTGTCCAGTTTCAAGGGGAAACAGGCGGGCACGAGCCCAATTAGCCGGCCCTTGGACAAACGTTGTGGCCTGCTGTCGCAGGAACGGGACAGGAAGCCACGTATCAGACAGCAGGGTAAGACTGTCTCTGACAGACGTCTCAAGTTCCGGATGATCCTGCATCGGCAGACGTGACCGGGGATGAAGTGTTGCATCCCGCACAGGATCAGCCTCCAGCCGAACAGGTACCGGGCTCTCCGCCACCCGGGCGAAACGACCGGGGGCCTCACGGCGGGCATCAAGCGTCAAGCCAAAATCCACAAACTGGATCCCGGTTCGCATAATCAGCGTGATTTCCTCTTCCGACCGCCGGGTAACATCCGCCAGCATGGCTATCCTTTCACAGAAACTCAGGGCCATATTTCTATAAACATTCGGGTAGGTTGATCAGTGACCGGACTGACGCCCTATATCAACATGGTACTGTGCTCCATCGGGATTAACCCCCTGACACCGGGCCTTGCCGTTTGTATCACGATCACACACAACCTGTGACGGCGCAAACTCGCGACCATCGGGACAGCGGACAGATTCTGCTTGATCGATGTGCAGACGCCCCTGGTTCATACGAGCGTTTCCGGGACCTGTACAAACCACGCCGTCGCCGCGACGAATGGTCATGGTTCCAACACCTTTGTCAAAAGAATATTCCACGTCCAGAGGCAAACTGGTAGCACCATCAACCAAACCGGTATGGGAACGCCATGTTCCATTGAGGAAATCAGTCTGTCCGCTTTGCAGCGCATCTGGTGGAATATGCAGGGCTTTTGCACCAGAGGAAGCTTCATCCAGCGAAACAGACGGCGGTGAGCTTCCCTCCTCTGGTGATGATCCGGATTTGTCGGTTTCATCTGCTCTGTCTGTAGGCGAGGACTCAGGGGGAGAATCACCCTGTCCTTTATCAGGCAGTTCCGACTCGCTGGGTGGAGAAGTGGCTGTCACGTCACCTTGTTCCGGATCAAGGGCAACCGCTTTTCCACTGGTACCATCGATGACAATAGCCTGCCGAGGTGGAAGAAAGGGAATAATGGAGTGTTGCTCCTCAAGAACAGTCCCCAGCAGCCAAGACGGCAACAAGTCCCTCTGTTCCTCAGGAAGGGACAACGCCCACCACCGCATAAACCAGATCAGAAGCAGCAGAAACAGCAGAACAAGCGGAACCGCCAACAGAAACCACAACCACCACGGCCACCCAAACCTAGCTGGCTGGGCCGTTGGCACAGATGCTATCGGGGTTTGCGCAGGGGACAAGGAAAGACCGGTCAAAACATCTCTCCCACCCGGTACAGCCAATGGCGAGAAACCCCAGAATGTCACCACAGGCTGCCCATCCACCAAGTAGATATGCGTTTCATCCGGAATAAACAGGGCAAACGGCAACAAGCGGGCAAACAGCTCCAGGTCTCTGGACAGTGCTGGCCGATCCGCCAGAAGACCCGCATGGGATAAAACACGGTGACGTGCAGACTGAAGCCCTGGGAGGACTGCTTGCTGCTCCTGTAAAGTCGCCGCAGACCAAGGTATAACCCTTGAGCCTGCAGGCGCATACCAGTCGATTGTCACACCATCAGCCCTGATTTGGGGAATCGCCATCAGGGAGGCAACATCATCTCCGATCTGACGTCTGATGGTTGACCGCATCTGCAAGGCTGTCGAGAACAAGGATGTTCCGGAAATACCCAGCATACAAAAATCACGCAGAGAACCTGTTCGCAACAGCGGACCTGTATCATTCTGATCATGTGCCATTGTATCCCTGCCCCGGGTTCTATCAGCTTTCAATGTTGTCATTTCATTCACACCCCTGCGGTACAGGTGTATGGCCACTTGCAGCGCGGAACAAATCATCCCAGCTTTGGCCGTCCTTTGGAAGGATCAGCTTTCCCCCCGTCGTTTCGGCCATACATCGCCCATCACCGGAACCATCAACGCTGATAACATTAATGCGGATGTTGGGCTTCCGTGCCTTCAGGTCACGGGCAACGGCACAAGGATCGCCCCCGCAACTGTCTTCACCGTCAGTAACAACAACAATAGTTCCGGGCACCCTGACCCCATCAAGCATGGTTCCGGCACGTTCCAGACCACGAGCCAGAGGCGTACCTTGACGGGGTGTGATCGAACGCAGTTGTTCCAACAAACGGGTTCTCTCGTCAGCTTTGAAGAACTTGTAATTATCTGTTCCCTCGCAGCGCCCAAAAACCAGAAGACCAAGATCAATATGACGGGGTAGTGTCTTGGTCAAATCTGCCACTGCATCTTTGGCTGCATCAAGACGAGACCTGCCGCCCTGTAACTTCGAAAGCGCAAAGCTGTTCCCACCCATAACCTGCCGCATGAGCATCTGAACCTGCGAGGGTTTCAAGTCTGCTGACAAACCCATACTGCCTGACGCATCAAGCAAGACAGCCACTTCGGGATTCTCCCACGCTTTTGGTTTGGGAGGACAAGAGGCAGGCCGCGTATTCTTGTTTGCCCGTTCTTTTGGGGTATCATCGGTCCTGCTTGGCAATACAGGCGGTTTCACAGCTGGAGCCGGTGGTTTTACAACCTCTTCAACCGGATTCAGATAACCAGGAGAAGGAGTGGTAGATGCTGGGGCAGGCAAATCCAGCATCGCATTTTGATCAGGTACACGACACTCGGCTAAACGGCGCATAACCTCACGTTCAGCATCAAGAATATCTGCTATCAATGCATTATGATCCTCTTCTGCCACAGGTGCCTGCTCTACCTCTTCACCTGTCGAGGGAAGAAGACCATTACACCGGTACAGAAAAAGACTGATCAAAAGCAACAATAACAGGATAGCAAGCAACCACAGCCACCAGCGATGTCCTGAAGCAACAGAGCCTGTATTATAGAATACGGGTAGATTCAATCCAGAACCTGCATATCCCCATCCAACAATAACCGGCTGACCATTTTGCACCAGAACCTGATCAGACCCGGGAGTTACAGTCACTTTCTCAATCAAGTCCGCAAAAGCAACGTTGCCAGAAAGGCGGTAACGTTCCCCTAACTGCCGTACAAGCCCCAACCTCTGGAACAAAAGATCACGAACCCGATTTTGTTCAGGCAACGTTAAGGAGGACAACAGGACAGGCTGTCCCGGAAGGGACGACCACCATTCCAAGTCTTTCCCATCATCCGATAACAATGGCTCTGCAAACAATCCCGGAATGGTATCGGGAAATGCCGGTGAAAGGATCGCTGTTAATTCCAGCCAACTACGTTGGCGATAAGATAATGGATCAGATTCGCTCCCGACAAGCCAACGTGTTGGCTCACAACGATACAGTCGCACGCGCACAGACATGCTGGTTCAGCTTTCTCTTCTTGCAACGATTGCAGGTTTATGGGGAAAGCTTGTCACATACAACACTCCAGCCTGTTTCATATTAGTTATAATTCAGGATTCGTGTCGGGGTTATCCTGATCACTCAGGAATATCGCTTATCCCGCCTCCGAGGCCAACCAATTATCTATGGCCTTCTGTAGCTTTGGTGACGCCAAGGCCTTACCGCGTTCCAGCTTGGATAAATAACCCTGCTTTATGCCCAGAATTTCTGCAACCTGCATTTGGCTTTGTCCTGTTCTCTTACGATGGGACTTAATCGCTTCAGCCAACCCATCGGGGGACACCTTGTGTTTGGCCGCAAGCGGGGAAATAACCTGAAGGGCTTTACCGGACGGAACATCACGGGACAATTGCCTGTAGTAGTCCTTGACCTCATCCGGGGCTTCTATTGCTATGGTTGCAAGAACCCATTCCTGTCCCCACCCGCGCTTTTCAATAATTTTTTCGTTCCAACGGTCATACTGCCACCCGGCAATGACACCATCAGCTTGCAACTGCTCCAGTGCTTTTTCGAGCCTAGCCCGTGTTTTTGATGGATAGCGTTCGTTGACAACTTCTCCCACAGCATCAAGAAGAGTCTGAACACGATAGACCTGAACGAACTGACCCGTTCTGGCAATGGCCCGCCAATGCCATGAAACATAGCGGGTGAGTCGTTTTTCCCATTTCCGCCTATATGGATCATACTGTAACGCCTTGCGAAACAATAATCCTGTCTGCCGACCAGACCCGAATAAAAAGCTGGCAAATGCTTTGCCCGGACGGAATATGAACCGTTCAACGTCCATATAACCATCCAGCCTGATTTGGCCCATACGATCCGTGATAATAAAAGGGCGGCTCTGCAACGTCTTGGTTACAGGCTTTTTCGATCTTCCCCCCTTGGGGTCATTCTCGTAAACTTTGACTTCGGCAATATTGAGCCAAATGTTCTGAATATGGCTTAGAGCACGGATAATCTCTTCCCGTTGTTCAGGTTCATATCCTCCTCGCCGACCTTGCCCACCTCGCTTGGGCTTCAGGCCACGCATAGAGAGAATTTCATCAACATCAGCAATCGCCCCATCTTCAGGGGTTCTGGCTTGATTAAGATAAATAGCACACAGGGCATCCAGAGCATCCGCGTCAATATCTGATAATTCTGACTGTTGCTTCCACATTGTCTGCGCCCACGCCTGAACCTGGTCACGAGGTAAATGAGGATCATGTTCAACAACAGGGGGACGAAGCTGGGCATATCCTGTTGATCCACCACGGGTTAACTCGGCTGTGGGCCAAGGGGTACCATCAACTCGACGAAAGGTATTTTTATAAAGGGCTTCTCGTAAACCTTGAAAGTGTCCTGAAGAGAGGACCACTAGCATATCGCGGGGTAGTCCCGGGCGTATATCATGGCCAGGATCCCGGATACCTAGTATTTCTTCCAGATATGGCAATGGCTTATGAGGAGGAGATAACAACTCAGCGATAGCCTGTGCAGCTTCCTCGGCATAGACACCGATCAGGCTTCCTATCATATCTGATGTAACGGGAACAGAGCGCCTCTCGTCCTCTGCCTTCCAAGATGAAGCATTCAACACAAGCCAACGGGCAAGTTTTGACAGGTATGCCTTTTCACGGACCATGTCTTCAGCCATGCGCCGACATACGAGCTGAGTGCTCTTGAAATTAATTTCTCGTTCTTCCGGAGCTCCGTGTGTTTCCTTGATATAACACTCAATCAAGCTCTTTTGTATAACTGCTTCAAGAACATCAAGGATACCATTTGTGCTCTTTTCAAGGGCATCACAGACATCTCTTGTCAGCTGCTCCTTGTCATCATCGTCGAGATCAGGGCCAAGGACAAAACCAGCAATTACAACTTTAACGGGATAAAGTGTCTGATCATCATGACGCATGGCAGAACTGTCAATCACAACCCGACGACCGTCATGAAGTGTAATCTTCAAGGACTCGGCTTCAGCTGTATCCCTCACAAGTCTATCCTTCCAGTTGCCGGATAATAACACTTATTACGACAATGAACTGCTGGGTACAAAGGAACAATGCCTCCGTATGCTTTCTATCAGACTTTTTCTCTTTTACGCAGTGCATGGAAACTGGCAAGAGCATTAAGCTGACCTGATGGTCGCAGAAGCATTCCCGCCAGGAAAGCCGGCCTACTTTTATAAATATATTCTTGGGGTTTCATTGCAGCTACAGCAACAGCAAACGTTACCTGTAAAGAACCATGTTGTTGGCAGCCTGTTTTCCAAGTCCATTCGGATACTCCTAACTGATGTGCCAAAATCCTTGCCGCATGAAACCATTGGTCAGGCTTCGCATTTTCAGGACTTTCAAGAAACTGGGACACAATAACAGCGGACAGGGGTTTGCAAAAACTCTTCAGGAGATCCGTTTGCGACTTTCTGAGAGACGTTAATGGTTTTGCTGCTACCTCTATAAAGCCAGGTAAGAGAGGATCGGAAGAGTTTCCCGTAGAGCCGACTATTTTTTTTGCCAAGCTTATTTTTGTTTTGTTTTCTTTTGTAGATATATGGTGGAAACCGGTTTCCTGCTGGCCGGAATCAACTTCATAAACACTACACATACACGACCATGTTAGCATATGAACATATCCTGCAGAGTCGATCATATTCCTCTCTAGGTTAAGTATATCCTGTTCAATACGAGCTTGCTCGTTAACCGACGCTGATGAAAACCGATTGTAAAGACATAAAAACTGATCAAAAAGCTGCTCTGATTGCAAAAGGGCATGGTGAGCTGTCTCTAACGTTTTTTGAAGAGCAATATTATCAGGATGTTCCCACAACAAAACATCCAACGCATCAACAGCCGTACGAATATCTTGCAAAGCCGCACCGATAGAACGCCTCTGGCTTTTCAACCTGTTGCGTTGCGCTTTTAATTCTTGGGCAAGGTCTTGAAATTCTTTGTGTTTCTCAACAACAGGCGCTAAATTTATTCCATAAGCTGAGACAATTGAACCATCCGCAGCCCTGACAGGAGTACGACGGTTTCCAGGGCCCCGCTCGATGGAAATAAATCCTGCTTTCTCGAGTGCAGACAGGTGGTTGCGTACTGTCCGTTCACTGACACCTAGGCACCCGGCTAATTCCGCATTACCAGGAAAAACGAGTGGCGAACATCCGGACGTCCAATCGCTTGACGAGGAATAGTCAAACAAAAGCTCCAATGTTGAGAGCGCCTCACGGGAAAATGGAAGGTAATTCCCGCAACGGCGGAAAGGCTCCAACAGTTGTTTTGGATGATAAATCCTTTCAGGAAGACCTTTCCAGGTTGCTACGGCAACAGCCGCATCAAAATGGCCATAGGCCTTGCGGACATGCCCCGTTGGTGCTGGCTTGGCACAACCAGCAGAACGATATTGTGAAACACTCACGTCTCAACTCCTTGCCGTCTTTAACCGCGAGGACGCCAAGAGGCTGCTTCATTTTGACATAACCAAGAGGGTAGTACAGGCACTACCTAACGGCTCTTCCTTGTGCTACAAGGAAAGTGTGTGAGCCCTGATTAAGCATGCAGCGAACTCTTTGTCTGCGGCTTTGTGTGAAGGGATCTTCGGGTGGTTGACGTCTCGCACACGTCAACCACCCGTCATATGTTTTTTGGAATCATCTTTTTCTCCCTACTCTGCGCAATGACTCCAGATCCAGCTGCTAACACCGGCTCTAGTGCGATGTAGGAAATAACATGCTTACCCTGATAGACTTCGAGTGGATTGGTCCCGTAAAATTAATAAATGTTTTAGGAAGGAATATCCTGTACAAAAGAGTACGTATAACATGCTGTTTTATAGAAACTATCCTTGATAATCGAGAAAAGTCTGCGTGAAGTTTGCCCCCGATTTTGGGGCATGATCACCTCGACTCTTTCTACATATAACCCCGATTCATAAAAAGCAGAAACTTAACGCCTTGTCATATACGGTCACGATAACCCCAACATTATTCCTTCAAGGAATATATGGAGTGATCTGATATATAAGAGAAAAGGTGATAATGGTCTTGATGGACCCGACTATATTCTCACGATCACATCCATGAATATACCTCTTGTCGAGGTTATAAGTAACATGCCCACCCCGCAGGAACAGGCATGTGGCAGGATGAATTGTACAGAAACAAAAATCTAGGCTCCAGACTCAATCATGGTATTGTTCGTGGTCTTCAAATCAGATTCATACCCTTCAATCGGGAGATTGGAGGCATGAATGGCCCACCTGTTTTGGCTTTCGGACGCCCGATGGGCGGCGATAGAGCCGCATTTTCCCAGGAACCAACCGGGTGCGCTGCGTGTTGATGACCGGCGCGTGATCTCCGGGATCATCCATGTCCTGAAGACGGGATGCCGATGGTGCTATTGCCCGCCGGATTATAGCCCTTCGACGACGATCTGCAATCGCTTCAACCGGTGGTCTCGCAGGCGCTTCCGGGTGGGCCTGCTCGACGCCTTGTTGCTGCTTGACCGCAATTTCTGAGCTGCTAGTCTTGATCAGCGCTTTGCGCCTTGATTCCACTTGATAATATCGCGATGTGGCGGTGTATTTTTTGCACACATCGCTCCTATAGCAACACCAGTTGCGACGGATTTTCGCGGGCCCTCCGCCGGTCCTGGTTCGAAAAGTGAACGATGTTGCGGAACTGACGGTCCGTAAGAGCCAAAATCTGGACGTCACCCTTGTCAGGCAAGGCCTGTTCAATGCGACGAATGCGGGCCTCAAGAGCCTCCTTCCCATTCACAAAACGACCATAAGCCGAAAACTGGCTGCGTTCAAAGCCTTCATCAAGGAGAAAATTCCGGAAGTCCGTAGCAGCCTTGGCTTGGGCCCTGGTCCCGACCGGCAGATCGAACATGACCAGCACCCACATCAGACGATATCCGCTGAGATGATACGTGGTTCCATTCATGATCCCAAGGCACGAAAGGTATCGATCGAAGGGAGACCGGGCAAGGCAAGCGCAAGACGACGCGTTTCGAAGCTGCGTGCAAGCGAGGAAGCCAGGCGCCCAAGCACTGTGGCCAGGGGTGTCGTTTCATCCGCCAACGGTAGGTCAAGGGCAATAAGCCGGGCCAAGGCTGCCTTGGCGGACGGTGTGACGTCTGTACCTTCCCGCCTGACGATCTCCCGGACAGTCATGTCAATAAACGGACGGAAGGGTTCCATCAGATCATCGGCCAAGGCAAAAGCATTGCCGCGGTTGGCATGAAAAATACCGATCGCAGGGTGCAGACCGGCACCGGCAACAGCCCGTGCGGTGGCGGCACGCAGAACAGTATAGCCGTAATTGAGGAGCGCGTTGATGCCGCTGCCATCGGTATTCCGGCGGAAATCCGGCCCCATCATCAGTGGCCAGTAAAGGCGGGCTGCCTGTGCCTCGATGTTGCCTGTGTCACCGGACCGCACACGACGCGCCATCATGCGAAGAGGAGCTGATGGCTGTCCGATAGCTTCGAGCGATGCAGCCTGTATACCGATCTTGGCAATGACGATGGCCTTCCAGGCCCCCTTCACCAGAGGTACGGGCGCAGACCATTGGGCACGAATGCGCGCACCCTGCTGGTGGTGCCCCTCCATCGACCACAGAAGACCCGTCGGGCGATGATTTGACCCGCAGATGACAACAGGCGTGCCCTGTTCCGCGAGCGCAGCCAGCAGCGCGTTGGACCAGGTTATTCCGTGGGCATGGGCCAAAACTGCGGCGACCTGATCGAGAGGCACGCGGGCGATCCGCTTGCCTCCCTCGCTCACGGTCAGAAACCCACGGTCACGGGCCAGATGGCGACCATCCTGTGTGAGGTCAATGATCTGATCCATGGCCGGTTCCCCTCTCCCCCGCCGAATGGATTCAGCCTACAGAACCCGCAGGAACCCCGTTACCCTTTTCTGCCAGGATCACGGAAATGACCTGTTTCATCCACAATAATACGACGGGCACCCTTCTTGATCAGGGTGCGGGCCGTGAAACGCAGATAAAGGTCTTCTTTATGCTTCTCATAGCGCTCCCTTGCATTGGATGCGGTGTGCGGGACCAAGGAAATCCCGCCATTACGATCGAACATCACAACGGTAGCAATAACCGGACCGAACTTGCTGTCGTCCAGCTTTACCATGTCGGACTTGAACAGACGCAAAAGCCGCTTGGCCGCAGGGTGTGGGCGTGACCCGGGGCCAGGTTGGTGGGCATCGAAGGTGCTGACGATGTGTTCGGTGACGGCTCCTCCGGGTAACCTCCAGACCTCAAAGCAATGGTTGGAGTCGCCTCTATAACCTTTGTAGGCCCGTCCGGATGCATCCCGTATTTCGATCACGCTGATCGGCTCGATCAACCGGACACGGCGGATCCCGTGGTAAGGACCCGGACTGTCGCGGAAGTGTGCCAGCGCCTTGGAAAACGCCTCGCCTTTCTTTCCGGCGGTCACTGCCGCAAGAGCCGCCTTCAATGGTTCGTCCCTGATCTTGCCGATCATGGTGGGCGTCAGGCTGTCGAAGGGCTTGCGGGTAACCACAAGCGGAACACTCTTCTCGGATTGCCCGGTCAGGCCATAGGCCATGTCGCGGTGCAAGGGGCCGGTTGTCTGGTCGCGCCCTTTCATGCGGGTCGTGAGGTCGATCCGGCCATGATCGGGGCGGTGGCTGACAATGATACGGTTGACATGTTCCGCAACCGCTTCACGGAAGCCGGGCCACGGGGGCATGATGGATGAGGCCAGTGCCTCGCGGCCCTGATCGACATCTGTACGCGCCTGCTCGGCCATCGCCTTGATCAGGCCGCGGTCTGTTGCTGCCACCACAGCAGCATCAATGGCGTGGTGGCGGTGGTCCATCCGGTTCTTCTCTTTTGTGACATCCCGCAGCGGGTCAGTAAGAATCCCGTTCAGACCCCAATGCCGGCGCAGCATCTCTGTCAGCCGCCCTGGAACGACCCAGACATGGCTCTTGCCATCTGCGCTATCATAGAGCGTTTCAAGATAGGCCTTGGATATTCGCGAAAGGTACTGGGTATCCACCAGCGCCCGCGCCTCGAAATCCCGCTCGCCCTCAAACCGTGCCATCGCATCTTCGGCAAAGCGCCAGCGCTTGAATTCAGGAATATGGCGCAGATTGTCGTCTTCAAGCGCCCAGATCCGCATCCCGTCCCGCCGGGCTTCCGATGGCGATTTGTTGCGCTTCTGGCGATTGGCTTCCTTCATGCACAGGGTGCGGTTGGCTGTGCTGTCGTCAAGTGTACGGGAATAGGGAAGGATGTGATCGATGTCGATCGCGCCCGAGAAGAGCAAAGAGGGTGAAATGATTGTCCCGGTATAGGGGCAACGCCGCATCATCGGATCTTCGTGGAGTTCCTGCCACAGACGAACATACATGCGGTTCGCACCCGTATCCGGAACACCCCATTCGGTCAGGAGAGCTGACCGTGCCTCGGCGGCCTTTCTGTTTTTGACATTCAGGGCTATGACCGCCTTTTTTTGGCCAGGGCTTTGCTTCAGGTCGCGAGCCAGTTCGACCACGATCTCTTCTGGTTTACCATGGCGGGCGATGATCCGGTTCACCAGGCGGCGCAGCTGGTTCAGTCCGATGTGAACCGTCGGGTTGGTGATCCGTCCAAAACGTGTGATATCGTCATGATGCGGCTCACCGGTCCCCGGGATAACATGGGCCTGCAGCACTTCACCATAATAGGGAAGTGTTTCCAGAATCTCGCCCGTCCGGCGGTCGGAGTGGTGTTGATCGAGCGCCTTCCCCACCGCCTCGCTATAGGTCAGGACCTCGGCTTTCAAGCAGCTCAACAGCTTCCGTGTTGCTGTCTCCCCAAGGCGCCCATAGCCTTCGGGCAAGGGGGCATCAGCCGTTGCGCGTGCATGCGCAACGTCCAAGCCGTGGACCTGCTTCAGCCACTCAACCAGTGCCCCGGTATCATCGTCATCACGAATACGCCCGACGATTTCGGCCTGCACCTCAGCCTCAAGAGCCAACCAGCGTGTGCCGAAGCGGTCGGGGTGTGACAGGCTCGCCCGGACCGGATCGCAGGCGATGTAATCGCGCCCCTTTTCCAAGGTAAAGGTTTGCCCGTCACGCAACTTGAGATGTTTCGCGATGGCCTTCAGCGACAGTTTCGCGGAGGCTATTGCCTTGACCGGTACTTTGCCGTCCAGAAGCATGATGACTTTATCACGCTGCTCCTTGCCGAGGGGAACAGCGGCCCCGCTTTCGGTCCTGATCCGCAGCGCATTGACTGTTTCATAAAGAACGCGTCGCTGTGTCAGCGGATGAGCCCTGGGCAGACGCGGTTCCGGGAAGAACAGACACCGTCCTACCGCTGGTGCCTTCAGGGGGCGCTGAAAGAAGATTGTTTCGAACACTTCATGGCGCTGACTATCCGTCAGCACCGGGTGATGTGCGGCCTGTGCGGCCCAAACCTTGTTGAACTCTTCCTCAAGGTGCCGTCGGTCCGGGTAGAAGTCATACCCCGTTTCTGCTTTCCCACCGTCAACGGACCGCAAGGTAAGCCGCGTGCGAACAGACGACACACGGCGCAGATCTTCGGCCTGGCTGCGACGCAGGTGCAGGAATTCGCCATAGGTCCGTGCTCCGACGGCCATCATCGTCTGATCCAGTCGTGCAGACCCATCGATGATCTTGCCGCCCTCGTTGTTGCCACGGTCCGTTTGGCGGTTCGATTTGAAGCCCCGCCGTTGGTTAAGATGGAACAAAGCACGCCCGAGTTCGATAAGTTGCAATCGGCGATCTAGGGCCTCGGCCCGCAGGCGATAGGGATCCAGTACTTCCAACTGCTTCGCCTGATCTGGTTGTTCCGGCATCAAACCGGCCGCCGCAAGACGCTTCATCAATGCTGCACGACGGCGCAGATATCGGTCACGCCGTCGCCGCAACGCACGCGCATTGCGGCGCTCCACAGCTGACGAAACGCCCGTCTTCGCGTCCCGGCCATCCGAGAAGAGTCTCACGCCACAATCTATAATCTCGGCAATCATGCCGTTGGTTATGCGATAGAGAAACCAGCCGATGGATGTGGAACCGATGTCGAGCCCAAGACGAAGCATGTTACGAACCCAAATAAAAAAGACGGGGGAATAATTGTTCGACCCTTGATTTATGTCAACACACAACGCTATCTAGGGTAGCGCTGCAAATGAGCAAACATCGGGCGTCCCAAATCTGATCGGACAGACCTGATCATCTTCCGGGAGAAGGTGACCGATTGCGCCTTGACAACTCACGGCAAATAAATGAAATCTTGGCTCTCAGAAATTGCGGTCGAGCCGTTAACAAGCTCGACAGAGCACCACATCGAAACCCGGGGCTACGGCCCCGGGTTTCCTTTTTGTCGTACCCGATCATGAACCCGGGTGCATACCGTATCCTTATTGGCCATGGCCGCTCGCAAAAAAATCTTCAGCTGATCCCGCCACCCCCAAACCGCATGGCCCCGATCTTGTCCTGCCCCTTGGGACACTCCCCCCGAATGCTGCGGACATGAACAAAAACATACAATTAATGAAAACATATTAAACGTATATACGCCTATCCGTATTTCTGTAAAAGTAAGTCCCGCAACTCATCTGAAATCTTGCTGCCACGCATCGCACACTGGGCCTTGATAGTACGGTGCAAATTTGCAGGGATATCAATTGTCAACCTCTTCATCGGTTCCTCTACATCCCGACTATCCACCCATGCATCCGCAGAAACAGGAGCTGGCTTGGTTGTCGGCCTGGTCCCGATTGAAACTTTCTTGCTCATACTTTCCCTCTCCGTGATTACAAAAACCGCCTATGGGCAGAACACAATTCATTCATGCCGGTTCTTTCAACCTGGCAAATTCGAGCAACTCGTCTGTAAGCGCCTCAATCTCGGATACAGCTCGTACAGCGCCATCAACTTCGTGAACAGAAAGTCCGCGAGCTGCGGCTTCAGCAAAAATAACGCGCTGGGTAAGAGATGACTCAAAAGCAGGAACATCTGGATAAGCTGCCAGCGCCTCACGCCCGATTGCCGTATTTGATATTTTACGATTTATAACAAATGCGTATTTAAGATTTTCTTTAAAAACAACCGCTTCGCCAATAAGTTTGACAACCTCATCTGAGGCCCAGATATCGTAAGGCGATGGCTGTGTAGGGATCAGAATAACATCGGCGGCCATAACGGCAGATCGGGCTAAATCAGTGACACGGGGTGGCCCGTCAATCACAACGTGATCATAGCCATAACCAATCTGGCCTATCTCTTTATGCAATGTTGGACGGGGAAGACCCGCAAGAAGCTGAAGACGGCAATGGCGATGATGTCAGACCGTGATAATGCCGCATGCGATGTCGCGGCTGAATTCGGTGTGTCTTTGTCGACGCTCTATGCTTATGTCGATGTGAAGGGAAATCCGCGCGCTCGAGCCAACGAGTTACTCGCCAAGCACCGAACCAAGCGTGATACGACAAGTCAGGCCTGACCAAGTTGCCGGTAGGATTCCTAAGCGATAGTCAGGCCAGAGAGTATGCCCGCTTCAACGGGGAACTGACACCCGACCAACTGGCCCCCTATTTCCACCTCGACGACACCGATCGCAAGTTCGTCGCCACGCTTCGCGGCGATCACAATCGTCTGGGTGTTGCCGTCCAGCTCGGATCTGCGCATGCTGGGCATCTTTCTCGAAGACCCGGGGCAGGTTCCGGCCTCGGCCCTGCGCTTTACCGCCCGCCAACTTTCTCTCCCCGAACCCGAGGAATTGATCGCGGAATATGCACACAGTGAAGGACGTTGGCGACATGCTCCCCGTATTCGCCAGCAATATGGCTATCGCACCTTTACCGATCCCGGTGTCGGGTTCCGGCGCAATCGTTTCCTTTATGTTCTGTGCTGGACCGGATCGGATCGGATCGGATCAAGCTTCCGCCCTTTTCGACCGAGCGACCGCCTGGTTGCTAGAGGCTAAGGCTCTGCTTCCTGGTCCATCCGTTCTTGAACAAACCGTGGCTAGAGTACGCGCACGAGCGAACGCCCGCCTGCACCGACTGTTGATCAAGACGATGATACCCGAACAACGTGCGCGGCTCGACAAGCTTGTCGCAGTCCCGGAAGGGGAGCGACAAGGCTCTCTCGATCGGTTGCGAAACGGTCCATACATCCAGAGCAACCGGGAAGTCCGCCGCGCGCTCGACCGCTTGGAAGAGATCCGGTCTCTCACAAATGGATTGCCCTCTATTGATCATTTGCCACCGGGTAAAATTACGACTTTGGCGCGGTTCGCCAGTACTGCCAAGGCCCAAGCTGTTTCCCGCCTGCCACCGGATCGGCGTGCAGCAACTTTGCTGGCATTCATCCGGACCCTTGAAGCCTCCGCTGGAGATGATGTCATTGATGTGTTCGATGTGGTCTCGACCTCAATGTTCAACGAGGCGACCAAGGCGGCGAAACAGGCCAGATTGCGATCACTCCGTGACCTTGACGCCGCGGCACTGAAGTTGCGGGACGCGGCGATCGTCCTCCTTGATCCGGAAACGCCTGATGACGCAGTGCGAACTGCTATCTTCCAGCTCGTAGACATCGCCTCGCTTGCCGCAGCCATCGATCGCATCGAAGAACTGGCCTAACCCCATGACGACACCTATTTCACGGAACTCAGGAAGTGCAGCCGCAAGATTTCTTATACACCAGGGCTGCTCACTGGCCTCAATCTCGGCGCCGCACCAGCCGGACGACCGCTGCTTGAGGCGATCGAATACCTCCGCGCTGTTCACTCCGGGCGCAAGCGTATCGGACCACCGACAACTGCTTTCGCACCCAAACAGTGGCAAACCCAGTTGAAATCGGCCGATGGTTCCCTCGATCTGACCGGTTACCGGCTTTGTGTTCTCGACGGCCTTCGTCGCGCGATTCGCCGGCGCGATCTCTTTCCGGTAAAGTCGTTACGGCACACCGATCCTCGCAAGGGGTTGTTATCAGGCGCGGCATGGGAAGCTGCCGCACCGTCGGTGTATCCGGTGTCGCCGATGAAGAGCTCGGACGACTGTCACAACGGCTCGACCTCGCCTTCCGTGAAACCGCCAGCCGTATGCCCACGAACTCGGCCGTTTCCATCATCTGCACACCGGAAGGACCGGACCTTTCCGTCGAGCGCCTCGAAAAGCTTGAAGAGCCGGCAAGTCTGATTGCGCTGCGCACGGCGCTCGAGGCTCGCTTGCCCAGACTCGATTTGCCCGAGCTAATCATGGAAATGCACGCCCGGACTGGTTTTGCCGATCTGTTCACCCATGCCAGCGAAGGAAGCGCGCGGGCAGAGGATATTGCGACAAGCGTTTGCGCCGTCCTACTGGCCGAGGCCACCAACACCGGGTTTGAACCATTGATCCAGCTCGATGTTCCGGCGCTCAGGCGATCACGGCTCAGTTGGGTGAAGCAAAATTTCCTGCGCGCCGAAACCCTGATTGCCGCCAACGCTGCCCTGGTTGCCGCGCAGAACGCTATCCCCCTCGCCAGAAAATGGGGCGGCGGCGAGGTGGCCTCCGCCGATGGACTGAGATTTGTCGTGCCGGTCCGCACCATACATTCCGGTCCCAACCCGAGATATTTCGGGAAAGAACGCGGCGTCACATGGTATAATCTCGCCTCGGACCAGTTCACCGGTCTCAATGCCATAACTGTCCCGGGGACCTTGTGCGATAACCTCAATCTCCTCGCTGTCGTGCTCGAGCAGGAAACCGAGTTGCGGCCGACCGAGATCATGACCGACACAGCCGGATATGCCGATACCATCTTTGGCATATTCTACTTGCTCGGATACCAGTTCAGCCCCCGTATCGCTGATGTTGGCGGCGCGCGGTTTTGGCGCGTCGATGGCAAGGCTGATTACGGCGTTCTCAACGATCTCGCCTCGAACAAGATCAACATGAAGCTGATCTTGGATCACTGGAACGACTTGCTGCGTCTTGCCGGCTCGCTCAAGCTCGGCGTGGTTCGGGCCGCAGACCTTACCCGAGCGCTCCAGACCAACGATCGGCCCACACGGTTGGCCCGCGCCCTTCAGGAACTCGGCCGCCTCATCAAAACCCTCTACCTTCTCCGCTTTATTGATAACGAAGCCTATAGGCGGCGTATTCTCGTTCAACTCAACCGGGGTGAAGGGCGACACCAGCTCGCTCGCGCCTTGTTCCACGGGAAGCGCGGGGAATTGCGTCAACGCAACCGTGAAAGGCTGTAAGGTCAACTTGGAACGCTCGGCCTGGTCGTCAATCTCGTCGTGCTCTGGAACACGATCTACATGGATGCCGCCCTGAATCAGCTCATGACAGAAGGCCACGACGTGCGACCCGAAAACGTTGCACGCCTATCGCCGCTTGGCTCAAAACACGTCAATATGCTCGGCCGATACGCCTTCTCTCTGCCGGAATTCGTGACCCGAGGCGAACTTAGGCCGCTACGCGATCCTCAGAAGACTGACCCTGACGAGCCCTGAAATCCTTATGTAGGTTTTCTGTTCCGTTGCTACTCAAACCCCAACAGCTGCGCTCCAATGATATCCCACTCCTCGTCTGTCAGAGCGCCTCGCGCATCCCTCCGCTCTCCGCAAAGACCAGCACCAAGGCACATCAAGGCCAACCCAAGAAAAATCTGCGTCAAGTGGAGCTAGCTAGATACATGATTTTGTCTTCAAGTTCAGCAATACGATCCAGGTAAATATCCATTCTCTTCTTATATATCATTTCATTATCTTCTGCCGTGATGCGCGATATCAAATTCGCACTCGTTCGCGTACACAAATCAAAGTATATTTCGGGCGTCATGGGCGGTAGGTATGTTTTGCTTCCAACAAGAAGATGACGCACCATTTTCGTGTCATTGCTGATGCACTTGGCCTTATGGTCAAGATATACGTCGGATGCTGTAATGGAGGGAATCTCATCCTCTAGACGCTGCCGCATTATAGTGTACAACTCAGTATCAACGGGATTAAAATCTGCGCAGCGTGCGAGTAGGGCCGGGTCAACATCGAGCTCATCCCAAGGCGTTTTATTGACCCGGACTCGCTTCCATATTTTAACATTAATCCATGGAAAAAGTGCATTGAGGAGGAATTGGCTTTCTTCAAATAGCTCTGTTATGCCAACTAGGGCGTAATCATTTTTCAGTCTACGAAGCGCTTTCTCGAATAGCTCATCATCAGATCGAAACGTATCGCCAAAAAGCGATAGTATGTATTTCGCCGCATAGTTTGGTTGTGGGCCATTACTTCTGGCCCCGTCCATAATACGTTCCATCCATTTTAGTGTCCCCTCGATATCTCCTTGAGGCGGAGGAGGCTCTCCGGTTGGGTGAAAGTATATTCCATTGTAGTCTGAACAATAAATGAAATATGATATGCATACATTTGCAGGATTCCTAATCATGGTAATTCTATGACATTTATTATCCGTTAGTTCATTGAAATGATGCACGTTGTGACCATAACAGAATAGAATCTTTTTCCTTGAATCTTTATCCATACTATGAACAAATTCATTAGATAAATTTCCTGAATCACCATAGGATATGCACTGATCCTCTCTGAAGTTCTTACTTATCGCATAAGCAAAAGTGAGTCCACCAGAACTACCAGTCATATCAAATATAATTGTTGTGGATTCTTTTTCGAATATGCAAACCATTATTAATTCTCCTTATCATCTACTTTAAAATAACATGATAATTTATTTTTCATATTGTTTATATTTCGTTAATTTGACTAGGCTCCAGACTCAATCAGGATATTGATCGTGGTCTTTAAATCAGATTCATACCCTTCAATCGGGAGATTGGTGGCATGAATGGCCCACCTGTTTTGGCTTTCGGACGCCCAATGGGCGGCGATACCGAGACCGTCACCTGATCGAAAACGCCTTCTGTCACATCAAGGACTTCCGCCGCGTCGCGACCCGCTACGACAAGCTCGCCAGAAACTTCCTCTCCGCCGTCGCTCTCGCAACCCTCGTCGCATTCTGGATATGATTGAGTCTGGAGCCTAGTTGGCATAGGTGTCCTGCCCCTGCAGTTCAAGGACGGAACCGACCGCAAAACCTTGGAGCTGGACGGAACGGATATCTTTGATATCAGCGGCATTGGAAACGGCACCAAACCGCGCCAGGACGTTCAGGTCACGATTACCCGCGCTGATGGTTCAAAACAGACGATCACGGTCCTGTGCCGCATCGATACGGCCGATGAGGTGGAATACTACCGGCATGGCGGTATCCTGCAAGCCCTCTCTTTTTTATGATTTATTCATGGGGAGCCGGATAGCAACAAATAACATGATAAAATGCAGACCGAAAAATTTATACACCCATTCATTGATTGAATTTGATCCTTGTTAATAATAATTATATCATGTTCTCCGTGATCCTCTACGAGGTTTTGAATACCATAAGTATGCGGAAGGATTCAGATGGAGTTCGGGAACTATACAGGATTAGCTGAGCCGTACTCTCGTTACAGACCAGACTATTCTTCGTCTGTCCTTCGGGCAATTCTGGCCTTGGCAGGGAAAAACAAGACAGATATGGATGCCGTCGACATTGGAGCCGGGACGGGGATATGGACCCGAATGCTGTCCGGGAGCGAACTACGCTCCGTAATCGCTGTAGAGCCCAATGATGATATGCGCCGTTGCGGACAGCGTGATACCCCTGATGTTTCGTGGCAGAAAGGAACAGGAGAGCATACAGGACTAGCGGACAACTGCGCCGACTTGGTCAGCATGGCATCATCCTTTCACTGGGTCGATACCGAAGCAGGGCTATACGAGTTTCACCGTCTCCTGCGCCCCGGAGGACGATTCGTAGCTCTCTGGAACCCACGCATGACGGAACTATCACCCGTTTTGAGTTCTATCGAACAAAAACTGGCAGAATTACACCCAAACTTGCAGCGTATATCCTCTGGGAAGGGGAACTTTGCTGCCAAGATGAATGACATTTTGTGGCATAGCACTTTGTTTGACGATGTTATCTATCTTGAAGGGCGACATACTGTACACCAAACTCCGGAGGAGTACTTGGGAACATGGACGTCTGTAAATGAAGTGCAAGTCCGGCTCGGACCATCCCTGTTCCATGTTTTCCTTGATTATGTGCAGAGTGTGACCAGAGACCTGCCCTACGTGGAAACCACTTACATGACCCGAGCTTGGTGCGCGCGCAGAGTCAGTTAACACTACGTCTCTGAGCTTAATTCAGCTCATTTATTGCCCTAATACCCAACAATAAACGGGCTAATCTACATGGTTAAAGGAAATGTGCTGATTATGGTGTCAGAATAACACAAAAAGGCAATCTACTATACCGGTAATGGGAAAGAATCTGGGAAGGCGGGCCTAAGTCGCTCCGCATCTCCTAGACCGCGGGGATCCATGCAGGCAAAACAGGAATATTCTCCCCGACAAGGGACTCTCTGGTGGATTACCGGCCTCTCCGGGGCTGGAAAAACAACAGTCGCACGCATCCTCCGAGACCGGTTAAGCTCTTCTGGACGTCAGGTTTTTCTGATGGACGGCGATACAATGCGCCATATTCTGGGGCATGTACACGGATACAGCCAAGACGATCGTCTGTATTTGGCTTCTGTTTACGGGCGCTTGGCCCATGAGATGGTGAACCAGGGGCTGGATGTCGTTTGTGCGACAATATCCATGTTTCATGGCATCCAGAAATGGAATAGAGACAATATTAGGAATTATCGTGAGATATACTTGAAAGTTCCTGTAAAAGAACTGATCAAAAGGGACAATAATGGCCTTTACTCACGGTCACGAGCAGGAATAGAGTCCGGAATCATCGGCATCGATATTGTACCCCATGAACCTGTTAATCCTGATCTTGTTGTGGATTGTTACGGCCAGGTTAGTCCGGAAGAAGCAGCCAGACGAATCATGAGCTTGGAGGATATTCATGGTGCGAACCAAAGCTGAAACTTTGGAATGGCTCTCATCCAGGCTGCAGGCAGGTCGCATCATGCCTCTGTTTTACTTCAGCGCCCAAGACTGGAAAGAACGGAATAACGATGTTCTGGAGCAATTGCGTCACTCGGGTATGGGGCGCATACCGCTGATTGTCCGGTCCAGTGCGCTTGGGGAGGATGATGCGCGGGAATCCATGGCAGGCCGTTACCTGTCAGTAACAAATGTCATCGAGCAGAATCAGGTTACCCAAGCCGTCGACGCTGTCATCGATAGTTATGGCCCATTCAACCCAAGACACCAAGTTCTTGTACAGCCCATGCTAACAGACAGTGTACTCAGCGGCGTTGTATTCACAAAGGATCCAAGCGGGGGAGGGGACTATCTTGTTATCAACTACTGCGAAGGTGCCGATACCACAGCTGTAACTGGTGGAAGGAACAATAATCAGACAACGCTGTATCTGTGGAAGCATGCCCAGCTGGAAGCGTCCAGCCTGACAGGCAAAATCGGCGCGCTGGCAAAAGATCTGGAACAAATCTTGGGTCAGGATGCCTTGGATTTTGAGTTTGCAATATCCCGAAACAATGACACACCAATCCTGTTTCAGGTACGCCCTCTGATCATGCCAACGCACATGCTGGTTCCACGTACACACCACGAAGACGCCTTGGGCAGTATAGCCTCAAAGCTGTCGTCATCCCTTGGGCCAGTGCCATACCTGCATGGCCGACGCACCGCCTTCGGCATCATGCCAGATTGGAATCCAGCAGAAATCATCGGGATCCGTCCGCGTCCACTTGCCCTTTCCTTGTACAGGGATCTGGTCACAGATTCCATATGGGCCTATCAACGCCATAACTATGGCTACAAAGACCTTCGCAGTTTCCCGCTTATGGTTGACTTCTTCGGCCTTCCGTACATTGACGTAAGAGTCAGCTTCAATTCCTTCATACCTGCCGATATCGACGACGATCTATCAACCCGTCTGGTTAATTATTATGTAGACCGACTTCTGGAGCAACCCGCACTCCATGACAAGGTAGAGTTCGAGATTGTTCTTTCATGCTATACTTTCGATATAAAGAACAAATTAGATGGTTTACCCAAAAATATTTTCACAGATATTGACCGCAATATCCTGAGCACGTCTTTGCGCCACCTTACCAATACTGTCATCAACAGGGAAAACGGACTCTGGCGCCAGGATGCTGCCCGCATTGCCGAGTTGGAACAACGCCACGCTCGTATACGGACAGCCAGCATGGATGCGGTGTCGCGTATTTACTGGCTTCTGGAAGATGTCAAACGCTATGGAACGTTACCGTTTGCCGGACTGGCCAGAGCCGGCTTTATTGCAACACAAATTCTAGAATCATGCGTACAAAAAGAAGTTATCTCCAAACAGGAACGAGACTCTTTCGTAGAGGGCCTTGGCACTATTGGCTCTTGCATAGGAAAAGATCTTGTCACGCTTGACCGGACGGATTTCCTGTCGAAATACGGGCATCTGCGTCCTGGAACATATGACATTCTATCGCCCCGCTATGACGAGGAACCAGATCTATACTTCAACTGGAACAAAACATCGAAACAGGAAATAAAGCAGGCAAAGCCTTTTTCGTTGTCACTGAAACAAATGCGCGACATTGAGCGACTACTGGGGGAGCATGGCATTGATCATACCGTCGTGGGCCTGTTCGATTTCCTTGAAGCCAGTATTCGTGGCCGAGAGTATGCCAAATTTGTATTCACTCGCTCTCTTAGCGATGCCCTTTCCCTCCTCAAGACCCTCGGGGCCGAACATGGTCTAACAGAAGAGGACATGTCCTTTTGTGATATACGGTGTATCCATACCCTGCACTCAGGGGCAGAACGCATTCAATCCGTACTGAAAGACAGTATTGCCCGCGGCAGGGAACGCTATGCCCTGACACGACAGCTGATCCTCCCGCCCTTTCTTGTAGAGCCGGAACAGATATGGGGTTTCCAGCTTCCTGCCTGTGAACCAAATTTTATTACCCAGAAAACCGTTATTGGTCCCGTTCTTGCTCCAAATCCAGCATCATCCCTGGATGGGGCAATTGTTTTTCTTCCCAATGCGGATCCCGGCTTTGACTGGATTTTTTCACGCTCCATCATTGGATTTGTCACAGCATACGGCGGCGTTAACTCGCACATGGCTATCCGTGCCTGTGAACTTGGCCTCCCTGCTGTCATAGGAACCGGGGAAGCCTTGTATGCCCGGTGGTCACAAGCGCACAGTGTGCGGCTGGACTGCCTGAACCGCCAAGTGCAAATCCTGCAATGACACGCCTTCTTGCCATTACACAGCGTGTCGAAATCAAGGCTGAATACGGTGAGCGCCGGGATGCCCTCGATCAACGGTGGACTCTCTTTCTGCAAGCCTGCGGTCTGATTCCAGTGCCAGTTCCCAATCACACAAAGGCAGCACTTGACCTGGTATCTTCTGCGGATCTGTGCGGGATTCTCTTGAGCGGGGGCAATGACATTCATGCAGACGCCCCTGAACGCGATTGCATGGAATACGAACTGGCTGCATGGGCACGGAAAAACAAGAAACCGGTTCTGGGCGTCTGTCGCGGTATGCAGCTTCTTCTCGATCTGTTCAAGGTTCCTCTGCAGCGCATTAATGGCCACGCAGGCATTACACATACACTGGACAATGGCCGAAACGTCAACAGCTATCATCGCTTCGCTGCCGTCGGCGATGCTTCTCCATTTACGGTCCTGTCCCGCACAGACGACGGCTGTATCGAGGAAATACGCCACCCGCAGGAATACATACATGGTATTATGTGGCACCCGGAACGTATGGAACCATCTAACAGGGACGATATTATTCTTTTTCAACGCCTGTTCGCGGAAAAGAGAGCATGAAAGCTATCATTCTTGCCGCTGGCCGTGGCTCCCGGATGGGATCGGCAACTGAAAGCATCCCGAAATGCCTGCTTCCGCTTGGGGGCCGCCCGCTTCTGGAATGGCAGACCGAAGCTCTGCACGCCGCCGGAATAAGCTTGATCGGGTTGGTACGGGGATACAAAGCAGACCTGTTAGAGGCTTATCCGCTGTTCTTCTTCGACAATCCTGACTGGTCTGGCACCAACATGGTGGCATCCTTGTTTCAGGCCGCAGAATGGCTGCGCCAAGGTCCAGTGATTGTCAGTTACTCAGACATCTTCTATTCGACACAAACCATAAGAGCATTGATGTTGGCCCCCGGCAATATCGTGCTCAGCTATGATCCAAACTGGTTATCCTTGTGGTCAAAGCGCTTTGCAGACCCTCTTTCTGATGCAGAAACCTTCCGCCTTAACGGTGAACGTGTCTGCGAGATAGGTAAGAAAACGCAAGACCTTGCGAGTATACAGGGTCAATATATGGGACTAATTAAGTTCACGCCAACAGGCTGGAATGCTGTTGAGGAATATTGCGGTCACCTTCCGACAGAGCTCCTAAATACACTAGACATGACATCCCTGCTGTCAGCACTGATAGAGAGCGGTATTAGCATCGATGCCATCCCCGCATCAGGACGCTGGGGCGAGGTAGATCAGAAATCAGATCTTGAGCTATATGAACATTGGCTTTTGAATGGCGCTTTTTCCTCGTCTCTCTCTTGATTAACAGACGGCTGGAAAAGGTACGATTGTTTCCACAAGATCAAGTTGACTAGGCTCCAGACTCAATCATGGTATTGCTCGTAGTCTGCGGATCAGATTCATACCCTTCAATCGGGAGATTGGAGGCATGAATGGCCCAGCTGTTTTGGCTTTCGGACGCCCGATGGGCGGCGATAGAGCCGCATTTTCCCAGGAACCAACCGGGTGCGC
>NZ_JAAVTF010000014.1:0-39220 GCF_012102665.1 Haematospirillum sp. 15-248
AAACGCTTTCTGTCGCATCAAGGACTTCCGCCGCGTCGCAACCCGCTATGACAAACTCGACAGAAACTTCCTCTCCGACGTCGCTCTCGCAACCCTCCTCGCATTCTGGCATATGAGTAAGGCTGGATCCTAGAAGCGAATAATAGCTTCCAGACCAATATTGCGACCATCACCGGCCTGGATAGCGTTATTTTTGGCATCGTCTTCGAATTCGTTAACCCGGTATGCCTTGTCAAACAGGTTATCAACAAAAGCGGAGACCGTTATTGCCTCTGACTCATAGCTCAGACGGGCATTGACCAGGCTATAAGATCCCTGCGCATACTTGTTTTTCTCATCCATATAGGACTTGCCATACCAGTTTACACCCAGCCTGGGCACCAAAGATCCAGACAGGGACGGCACATCGTAATAGTAGCTGATAGCTGTATTGGCTGACCATTCCGGAGCATGCGGCATCTTCTTGCCGGTATTGGGACCCGATGTGAACTTTGAATTGCTGACCGAGGCCCCGGCAGACAGGACAAGGCTGGTAGTCAAATTGGCCCGCGCCTCTACCTCTGCCCCTTTGACCCTGGCTTCCCCGCCATTGTGGAGCGCCTGTTGTGCCACGGGGCCTGCATAAATCTGCGCATTGTCAATGTCTGTCATAAACACGGAGCCTGAAATGGAGGCCCTTCGATCAAACAAGTCACTGCGCAGTCCCATTTCGTAATTCCACGATTTCTCGGGGCTGTATGAGCTATCAGCACCACTCTGAAGTTCAGTTCGGTTAAAGCCCCCGGCTTTATAACCACGGCTTATCGAAGCAAACTGCACCAAATCTTCAGACCATTTCCAGTTGACAGCCGTCTTTGGCGTGAATGCTCCCCAACTGTCATCTTTACGGAAGATTGCCGTTACAGTACCGCCATTATAATCGTAATCAATGTTAGCTACATCATGAGCATAACGCCCACCGGCCGTAACAGACAAGCGATCACTCGCTTCCCAGGTTGCCTCACCAAATACAGCATAATTTTTGGTCTTCAGCTTACTACGAAGACTTGAAGAACTACGTTTAAAATCAACATGTTCGGCATAAATACCAGCAACGCCGGAGATCGTGCTATGCTCAGGATTGAATGCCAGTCTCAGCTCTTGAGAGATAGAATCTTGGGCCTCGCTCTCTTGGCGAACAATCCGCCGGTTATGATTCCGTTTCTGTAACCCGGTAATTGATTTCAGGGCCACGGTGCCGAAATCATACCCAATATCCAAGGACGCCGAATGGACATGGCGCCGGATATCGTCAGAGAGATCAAAGGTACCATACTTTGCATTGGCCTTCCTCTTTTTGACATCATCCATTGTCTTGAAGAAGATATTCTTTTCGATCGTCTTGTCATAACCAAAGCCAAACCCGATATCCAGCGGCCCCCCGACAGGAGCATAGCGGAGCCGCCCGCTCATATGCTGGTCACGTCCGTCATCGTACTTGTCCAATCCAGCCGGAATGTAGTCCGACTGTGCCGACCGATGAAAACCACGGGCGGTTATTGATGCGTACAAATGGTCCTTGACTAAGGGAGAGGCTATATGCGCTTCACCTCCCTGCCTCAACTTTGCAACCGTCGTCTTGACATAGCCACTCATCGTATTGCCCGGTTTCCTGGTCACAATGTTGATAACGCCGGCATATGCATTCTTGCCGTACAAAGTGCCCTGAGGCCCCTTTAGAACCTCAATTCGCTCCACATTGGAAAGGCTTTGCTCCATCAACGACGCATCCTGGGGGACGCCATCCACGTACACAACAACTGAAGGCGTGTAGTAATCAAGCGGAGCCAGCCCACGCAGGGAAAGACCGGTATAGGCGCTGTTCCCGCGTCGGTCCGCAGAGAACCCCGGGATCACTCGCCCCAAGTCTGTCACGGAACGAACACCCGCGCTTTCCAGCTCCTCATGCGATAGAACGGTAATGCCGCTGCTGACATCTTGCAGAGTAACAGACCGCTTGGCCGAAACCGTAACCGTTCCAAGACGGGCCGCTGCTGGGGCGCTACCTTGCGCCGGAGATCCGGATGTTTGGGCCCATGCATGAGAGGCAAGAGCCAAAGCCACAAGACTGCCGCAGCCCGGCAAGAGAACAGATCGAAATGTCATGGATCACCTGAACGTGTAAAGACGCAACTTCTTATAGATGACGTACAATGCCGCACTACCTCTGCTGCGATCCGGTCAGAACCCAGTGCGATCAGGACTATAATTGCAAATGATTGTTATATGCGCCTGAACTCGCGTGGCGAAACACCATGGTAACGACGAAATACCTTGGCAAAGTGCGCCGGGCTTGAATAGCCAACGCTCAGGGCAACATCTGTAACACTATCGGCGCAGTTTCGCAGAAGATCAGCGGCTGCCTGCATCCTGTTCTTTTGTAAACAAGCATAAACCGAGGATCCGAACTGACATCCAAACCCTTTCTTTAGTTTGTTTTCATTCAAACCAACAGCAGCAGCCAATTCACGGATAGACCATTCATAATCCAGCTGCGTAACCATTAGTCTGTGGGCTTCAGCTACCTTGCGACGATCACGAAGTGACAGAACCGTAGCCGGAACCGTTGCGCCGGTTACAGGCTGATCTTCCAGACGCCTCAGAACATGCGCCAGAATTTCAAGAGACCATGCTTCCTGCCACAAGCGATCACACCCACTCTCAATACCTTTGCTCAGCATGTCAGAAGCCAGATTGCGAATAACAGAAGGAACAGGAAACTGTACCGGTAGCACATCTGATCGACATTGACCTGACAAACGTTCCAGATAGCCTGCCAAAGTGACAGATGTTGTCGACAAGAACGCCTCAACCGCGCGGGGGGGAAAGCGTAACTCAACCGAAGACACCTGCGTGTGGGATGGCACGCACAGCATCCCCTGAACAGGTTGATCCGTGTACAGCAGGGAGCAAGATCCATCAGACAATTCTACGTATTCGCTTTGGTCTGCCGTATCAAAGCGCGCTGACCCTGCAAGCATGATACAAATGACAAAGACTGGCTCCAGGCAGCGTTTCTGTTGCAAACCTGTTTCAGAATAAAAGTCATACAGGCGCAAGGAACAACCGGAGAGTGTCAGGGAACGGCTGATCTGACCAATAAACCCGCACCGTTTGCCACCAAGCAAGGTTTGTCCAGATGCTGTGACAGACTCCCCCCCGGAAACAGAATAACCTGCCAAGACGTTGTTACCACTTATCATTATGACAGTCCGCCTAAAGGAGAAGCAGCAATTCCACAGGCGGGATCATAACCAGAATTGATACTAACTATCAATATCATTGTAGTGGTAACAAGGTCACAAAACAGTCATGACGTGTTTCCAGTGCCGTTATTCGGCAGCCTCTTGCTGTATGATGTATTCTCCACCGAGCAACGTTGCCCCCAGATGCATCAGCAAATGGCGACGAGATTCCGGCTCCAGAAGATAGAAATGATCGCCATCGAGAGTACGCAGGGAGAATGTATCTGCTGATACATTGTTCCAATCTTGCATAACCGATACGGACACCTCGGGATCACGGGATCCAACATAGGCTGTAAGTGGACTGCCCAAAGTGATCTGGCCATCGTAGCTGTACTGCTCGGTCAATCGAAAATCAGAACGCAGCACGGGTAACAGCAAAGCAAGCAACTCCGGGCTGCTTTGCACTTCCTCGGGCATGCCGCCCAAAGCAACCAGATTACGTTTCAGGCTTTCATCATCCATGCAATGCCGGAAAGGAGGTTCTGAAGGTTCTTGCGGAGGACGGCGTCCGGATACAAAGACATGGACAGGAGCATACCCCCGGGAGCGGTTCAGGAAGCTGGACAGTTCAAAGGCCAGCAGAGCACCCAGACTATGCCCGAACAGAGCAAAAGGGCGGTCCAGGAAAGGCTCCAGCGCTACAGCCATCTCCGGTATTAATGTCCCCATCGCATCAATGAGAGGATCGGCAAAGCGCGTACCCCGTCCTGGCAGCTCGACAGGACAAACCTCGATCCCTGCCGGGAGGAAACGTTCCCATCCCCGGTATATTGATGCACTCCCACCAGACCACGGCAGGCAAAAGAGACGGACAGCCGCATCAGAACGGACTGGACGTGTCCACGGCAGCCAGCAGCTGACTTTTCCTGCTTGTTCACTGACCGGCACTTTGGTCTTGATCTGTGATTTTTGCACTACAAGATGCTCATGAAAAAGACGATCACGCTGCTTCAGGGCATAACACATCTCAGACGAGAGGCTATCCATGGCACGGCGGATCTTGCGATATCGCATAAGCCTGTACACAATTCTCCCGCTCTCCATTGCGCAGAAGATAGGGCTTCCGGAAGCCGCCCTGTACGTATCAAGAAAATCTGACAGTGCCGCAGGCATGTGGTCCACACGCTTGAAAAGCTGCCGTTCCGTATCCCCCGACTGACGCCGGGCAGCCAGGACATTGGCCGTAATATCCCGGTCATCGATCAACTCCAGACCCAGAGCATCAAGCGCACCAACCATAGCGGGGACAGAGTCCGCAGGAAGGACATCACCATATAGAAAAACACCATCCATCCGCAAAACACGGGCTACATGCCCTAAAAAAGCAGGCAGATCAGGATAAGCTCCCGCACTTTCGAGATTAACCAGAACATCAACACTGGCATCGGGTTGAGGCAAACAACAGGCGTCGGCGATCTGGAAACGAATACCCTGCAAGGCGGCAAGAGAACGGCAGAAGGCGATATTCTCGGGACAAAGATCAAGTCCGGAAAGACGCCGGGGCGAACAACGAGCCGCCAGTACAGACAAAAGCCCCCCGCGCCCACAACCGACATCCAGGACAGTCCGCCCATCTAGGGGAGTATCGGCCAAAAGCTCGTGAACCAAGCGAATATGGCGTGCATTGGTTCCATGTTCTGCTTCGCGGGCTGTGGCGCAGGACTGGATTGGTTCATAGCCCCAGTTCAGAAAAAGAGCCTGCTCCGCCAAGGAAGGATCGTCAGAGAGTGCACGATCCAAAAGGGCATAGACAGAACGATTCTCGGACAGGCGGCATGATAGGGTCATAACATAACCTCCGGCATACGATGCCCCTCATCGACATACAGGAAGGGATCAGGGACGGGTGGTGGTGGTGGATCCAGTGACACTTCACACAATGGCCCCATTGCCTGCAGGCAGGCCTGCCACGCGTGCCCCAGTGCAGCAGCGTCGGCCAGAAGACGCCGCGGCTGTGCCCGTTCAATTGCGTCCCGCAACTCTGACAACGCTGACAGAATAATGTCCGGAAACACGTCCCGCATGGCATCAATCAAGGATGCTCCCTGCGGATCTCCGAGAACCAAGGCCGTCGGACAGGAAAAATGCCGCTGATCTTTCTTGTTGGTCCAGTTGCCCAGAACAGAGGCATTGGCATCATCTCGCACATAGTCCGGTACATAGAGGGAGTGGGACCAGACGACCGGACCAAAGCTGTTCACCAGCTCCACACGGGCTTCCCGGGAACCTGCGGCAATGTTGTGCATCACCATTGCGTGATGATCCAGATCACGAGGGTCAACCCATCCTTGAAGATTCATGATCAAAGGTACGGAGCCAATCACGGCCCGGATGACATTGAATGGAGGAGGAGCCTTGTGATCCCGGCAGAAATCAGCCGGCCATGGCGGACAATCAAGAACCCGGAAGCAATCCAGACCACCAAAGGCCCGCCCGAGGATATCAAGGGCTGAGTACAAGAACTGAGGACTTGTGGTCAGTGTAATATAATCAGGGTCCCTTACCTGCCGCCAAGCCTGCAAGCAGTCAATAAAACGCCGCGCGGCCTGGCTGTGCGGATAGAACGTATTGACATGCCAGCACGCCCGGCCAGCAGTTGCCGCATCGTCCAGACGGGAAAGATCCGACGGGTGGACGGGATGCTCTTGCAAAACATGAATGCCCCGACGCAACAAGGCTTCAGCTATTCGCGTTCCCGGTCCGCCAAAAGCTGTGGACCGCAGGACAACGCAGGCAATATCGATAGTGTCCGGCACTTCATCTGTGGAGGTATAAAGGGGAACACCCAAATCATGGGACAAGGCCTGCGAGCGTTCACTGCCGCGCGCGAGAATGCCTGATAGAACAAAACCGGCATCTTCTTCCAGCAAGGCCGATAAATACGTCTCCCCGAAACGGGTTCCACACACGAGAGTTCTCAATGGCCGGCTCATGGCACCTGCTCCATATCGGGAACAGGTGCTCGTTCCACTGTCCCACCGTTATGTACCTGAAGCAGACGCTCCATATGTCCGGCCAGACCGGCAACTGTCGGATGATCAATAGCAGCCTCGGGCGTAACCTTGATACCCAGCTCGGTCTGGATTGTATGGCACAGGTCCAGGAACATAAGGGAATCCAGACCAAGCCGGATCAGGCTCTCATCCTCGGAGAACCGCTCAAGCGGCAGATTCAGCAAGGTAGAAAGCCTCTGGCGCAACCACATCAGCGCATCTGTTTTCTCGGACGCTATGACATCCGGCTTGGTGGTACCGTCCGGAACCGGTGCGGTCACGTGGGACGAAACAAGAGCAGACAGATGGGCCGGAACCCGTGAGGATTCTGCATGGTTAGCAACCTTGTTCCAGTCCGCCGCCATAGCCACATAGACCGGGGCCGGACAAGCCAGTGCAGACTCCAACAGGTCAAGCGCCATCGCGGAAGACATCCCCAGCATTCCGGATCGCTCCATTGTCTGTGCCAGAGCTTCCCTGTCTTCCTTCCGGATATCTCCCCAGAATCCCCATGATATTGCTGTCGTGGGCTGTCCAAGGGCGGTCTGGCGATAAGCCAGTCGTTCCAGAATGCTATTGGCCATGGCATGGGCCGCCTGCCCTGCTGGTCCCAGAACCGTTGCCGCAGAAGAGAAGTAAACAGTCTGGCGGGGAATCAACCGCCTAGGGAGCTTGCCCAGAGCCAGGGCACCACGAACCTTCGGGTGCAGAACTTTCTCCAGGATATCCCATGTCAGGGCTGCAACAGGAGAATCGTGCAGAACACCGGCCAAATGCAAGAGAATCCCGATCTGTCGACCTTCAGGCACAGCCCTGTCCAGCGCCTTGGACAGAGCCTCGTGATGACCAGCATCGGCAACCGCCGTTGTAACACGTATGCCACTTTCCCTCAGTGCTCTCAGGGCCGGTGCCAAACCGGAACCCGGCTTGTTACGCCCGACAAGGATAATGTCCTTGTAGCCCCTCTGTTCCAGTCGTCCGGCGATGGTCAGCCCCGTCTCGGAAATACCGCCAATCAGGACCGCCACATCCCCGGAAACAGGCTGAAGGGGTGGTATTGCTGCGGCAACAGGCTCCAGCTTCTCGGCCAGAACACGACCCTCGCGCAGGGCAAAGTGCCCGCCCCGGCAAGACCGCAATGCCTGATTCAGCAGAGCAATATCGTCCCCCGCAGGATCACGGTCCACAAGCGTCAGGGTAACAGACGGATATTCGGTCGCCATAACCCGCAACAACCCTGTCAAGGCTGCCTGCATGCTGTCCCCGGACACTGCATCTGTTGATGTAACGCTCAAGGCACCACGTGTCAGAAGAGTTACGGCAACCTCTCCGTTACCCTTTTGGGCAGAGACAACATGATCCCGCAGGGCAAGGACTGACGCGGCAAGACCCGCGAACGGATCATCATCGGATACAGGGCATGGCACCATGACAGGAGCTTGGTCAAGCCCTGACAAACCGTCTGCTGGACCCACACACAAAAGAAGATCTGGCAGTGATCCTGAATGATCAAGATGTTGCATGGAAACAGGACGCAGACGGTACAGATAGCCTTCTGTACGGGGCCTATCGTCGTGGTGAAGACCAAACCACTCAAGTACAGGACAAGCGGCTGTATCAAGGCCGACCCCGTACCCATCATGGTCAAGAGTACGCACAACAGAACCGGGGCGGCGTTGCAGGCGTTGGATATGGATGCGACCGTCCACAACACCCGGGCAAATCATGTCTGCCATCCGCCCGGATAGATCCCTGGACTGACCATGCTCCGGTATATGAATAGTTCCAGCGGTCCCGACACGGGCATAGCCGACCCGATTGGTTCCACAGCACGAAAGCAAAATAATCTCCTTGCCGGAAACATACCCCTGTACGGGACAAGGCAATGCATGCAGATCCAGGGAAATATCTTCCATGGCAAGGGTTGGAAGACCGGCCTGTTCTGCGGTATCCCACAGTATTTCGATCAGATCACCGGTCGATACAGTCCGGGGCATTTCACCGGGATCAGGGATTGCTGGTGTATGCGACAGAACAGCAGGCTGTCCCGACATACGACACAACAAAACATGTTCGTGCAGGGCATCAGCCAGAACATTGCCGTCAGGGACAGCATCCAGCACAGCAAAACCAGCAGACAAGGCCGCAGCCCGCCAGCGTTCCACAGATGCAAAGACATTACCGTCCCGGCTGTCGATATCATCCAGATTGGGAACAAGGGGACCAAAAACAAAGTCGAACAACTTACGATGCTGTGTGATTTCACGCATGATCACCACGCCGCCGGGACGCAGGCAACCTGCCAGACGCTTCATCAAGGCATCCAAGTCCGACGCGTTGTGCAGCACATTGGCAGCAATCACAAGATCCAGGCTCTGTGCCGGGATACCTTGATCGTGCGGGTCCTTCTCCATATCAAAGGAGCGGTAATCCATGAAGGGAAAAGCCGCAAACGTCGTACGTGCACGTGACAAAAACAAAGAGCCAAGATCCGTGAAGATATAACGCTCCACACGGTCAGCCGGCAGGGCATGAACAACATCCCACGTTGTTCCCCCTGTCCCGGCTCCGATTTCCAGAATGGACAAGGGGGCAGTACGCTTGACAGCCAGCGCTGCAACGGCCTTGGCAACAATTGCGTTCAACAGACGAGATTGGGCGCTGTGCCGATACATGGCGGCCACATCATCCGATGACCCATCAGGGAAAATCACCGAAACAGGATCAACCCGCCCGGACAGCATATCTGCAAAAGCCGTCCCACCCCGCTTGATCACTGCTGCAAGTCGTTCGTCGCCTCTCTGCCGCAGAGCCTCAAGAGCAGGAAGGATCTGATCCGGAGGTAGTGGTGTAAAGCCCGTATAAATCTTGCCTTCTTTGCGCAGTACGCCAATAGCAGCAAGGTCACGCAGCAAACGGGCAACAAGTTGCCTGAACTTTGGCTTGATGGCTGTTGTCCGCAGGATATCGGCAACAGTGCGCTGTTGATCCGGGTTTTCAAAACAACCCAGCGCTTGCAGGGCCTGCCCTACATACACAGCATGTAGCACTTCAGCATAGTGCTCGTCTTGCTGCAATGTGGTGATATCAAGGTCGGCCCGCATGGCCTCTGCCCGCGCCGCAGACAAGGCAGCAGACCACCCCGTACCATCCTCATCATGGTCTGACAACGTGGCAAGAGGAGGCTCGGGCGACCAGAATGGCTGCTCTTGCAAGGCCCGTGGCGTTAACCAGACCTTTCCTTCCCCTTCTCCTGTTACAGCTTCCGGAGGAACGCCCAGACCGGCCTGAAGAGCCATACCAAGGGCTGCCCCCACACTCAGGTTAGCCGGCACATCCGGTAGACAGGACTCAAGCCATAGATCCTTGTCTGTTACCCGGCTTTCCACAATACCAACACTGACGATGGCACGCACTCCCGCCCCAGAGGACAGATCAGGAAGACGCAGGGGAACCTGCATGTTTGCAAGCAACGTCTCCTGCATGCGGTCTGCGTTGGCACTGACCAAAGTCTCACCGACAATCAACCGGAAAGGTACGGCCTCCGGTAATACATGAATGGGCTGCAAGGCACTATCCGGTGATGCCGCCTGCTGTCTGGCCCACAAGGCGGCCAAAGACAGTGCGTCTTCGTGTGACAGGACGCCCGCGACAGCCGCAGCAGCCAGAGCCGATGGACCACACGCAATAATCTGGTCCGGCTTGAGTCCTGCCCCCAACCAGACTTCCGCCAAGGCAATATGCACAGCAACACCGGTTACCAAAAGTGTGGCGACATCGGCATGCCCTGCTACAGAGAGTAGGTCAGATCCAGCATGTCCCGCAGAAAGCAGGCTAGCCAGACTATCAAACGCCCGGCGGAATGTGGCATTGCTCTCATAGAGGGAACGGCCATGGGACAGACACTGGGCAGGATCTCCCGCAAACAGAAGTATGACCTGTGCGATTGATTCTGGCTGTTGGTGGAGCAGGGTCATTCCGGGTACCGTATCTCCTGCGGCAACATGATCCAGATTCTCCGCCAGTCCTATGACATCCGGTGCCGACAGGGAAAGACGCCAGGGAAGAACAGGTCTTGCCGCCGCAGTACGCAGCAAGGCAGGCAACCGGTTTTCCTGAAGATCGGACAGATCATCTGCCCAGCGGGCTGCTGTGTGCCGCAAGGCATCGGGGCCAGTTGCCGACAGCACGAGAACAGGTACCCCTGTCGGGAAAGACACCACGGGAGACCCGGCAACCGGCTCCGGCGCCTCTTCCAGCACGATATGGCAGTTGGTCCCCCCGATTCCGAAAGAACTGACGCCAGCACGCCGTGGGCAATTCCCCTTTTTCTCCCAAGGGGCAAGTGTGACGGGAACATGGAAAGGCGAAGCAGCAAAATCGATATGGGGATTGGGTGCTTCATAGCCAGGCACAGGAGGAATTTGTCGATAATGCAGGGCCATGACGGCCTTCAGCAGCGAAGCGATTCCGGCTGCGGTATCACAATGACCAAGGTTGGCCTTGACAGAACCAAGAGCACAAAAGCTCCTTGCGTCCGTATCCGCACGAAACGCTGTTGTCAGGGCCTCAACCTCGATCGGATCACCCAAAGGCGTGGCCGTACCGTGTCCTTCCAGCAGGGTAATGCTGCCTGCATCTACCTCGGCCATGCCAAGGGCCTCGCGGATGACAGCAACCTGACCATCCACCGATGGTGCCGTATACCCTGTTTTTGCCGCGCCATCATTGTTGACGGCCGACCCCCGTATCACGGCCAGCACCGGATCTCCATCGGCCACCGCATCGTCCAGAAGCTTGAGCAGGACCACACCGGCACCATTGCCAATACTTGTTCCTTGGGCATTGGCGTCATAAGGCCGACACCGACCATCCGGCGAGAAGATCATTCCCTCGTGGAACAGGTAACCACTTTCCTGAGGGAAGGTCAGCGCCACCCCTCCGGCCAGAGCCATGGCACACTCGCCATTGCGGATCTGTTCGCAAGCAGTGTGGACGGCAACCAGGGAACTGGAGCAAGCCGTCTGCACGGTCACAGCCGGCCCGGTCAATCCCAGGCGATAGGCAACACGCGAGGCCAGGTAATCCTTGTCGTTACCAATCAGGGCCTGCAAGGTCCGCGGGGCCCCGATACCAACCGTATCGGCACGGGTCCACAGACGATAGGTCCCCATACGTGTTGCACCGAAGACACCAATGTTCATGCCCCGGGCCTGTCCGGCATAACCAGCGCTGTCCAGGGCTTCCCACGCCAAAGTCAGGAACAAGCGTTGCTGCGGATCGATGCTTTCAGCTTCCTGCGGAGAGAAACCAAAGAAAGCTGCATCAAAGTGCGCGACACGTGGCACAACCGATGCCATCGGCACAAAATCAGGATTCTGCCGTATAGACTCTGGAATGCCGGCTTGGTCCAGTTCCTCTTCGGTCAAGATTCTGGACAACAGGCGCCCATCAGCCAGATTCCGCCAGTAAGCCACGGGGGTCGGGGAATCCTGGAAACGGCACGCAGCACCAATGACAGCCACAGGTTGGCAGGAGCCATAGTCACGGTCACGCAAGGTCTTTTCAGGGCAATCAGAGACGGGACGGCTCATTGGGCAGGCTCCATGGAAGAATGAACTTTGGCTTTCAGATCACGGCGACGGGCACGCCGCAGGCTGGTGTCTGCCTGTGCAACAGCGGCAAGTGTCCCGGAACGGGTGCTACCTTTGCTTCCTTGGCTGGCAGAGCGAAGGGTCACCAGATGAGCAGCAAGAGCGGAAAGCGTCGGGTGGCGGAACAGGTCAACAACCCGGCATTCCAGACCCATGGTCCGGCGAATGGCCTGATGCAAACGCACCAAAGTCAGGGAGCCCAGACCAATTTCAAAGAATGTCCGGTCACGGGGTGGGGCGGAAACTAAATTGCCGACAGATTGCACCAGGGCAGACAGCTCTTTCTCCACATCGGCTCTATCCTTGTCTGCCGATGCGGATGCCATCACGTGACACTGCGGAACACGCCCTACAGGGGTATGTTGGAAGCGATCGAAGTTATTCTCCGGTACATATCCACTGGATGGTGGGCGCTGCCATGGGGCCGCATCCGACAGGGACCGAAGAAAACGGCTGTATGCTGCAAAGGCTTCATCCAGAAGCCCTTCGGGGAACAGGCCCTGGACAGAGTCCCAGTTGAAGAACAGCCCGCCATCTTTTTCAAGGACCTGATGGTCCAGCCATGTCTGCGGCGTCTGGGTAATGCCGAACCCAAAGCGCCCGGGCAGATTGTCCTCGCCAGTAGAAGAGCCAGCACCAAGCCCGCTGGTAAACACCACCGGGAATGTCGGAGCCTGTTTCAGTCCATGGTGACGTGCATAATCGCGCAGAACACGAACAGCCGAGACCTGCATATGCCCGATATCATCCCACAAACGCGCCTGCACGGCCCGCACTGAATCAGCAAAAGTCTGCTGTGGATCGGGATCAAGGGCCAGCAGCACCAGTGATGTAAAATCGCCGATCAACTGATCAACATCAGAGTGCAGAGGAAGACGATTGAACAGAGTCAGGTTCAGGGTCAGGTCACGGCGGGAACTGAAGGCCCCCAGAATCAGGCCATAGGCCGAGAGCAGAACAGCATTGGGCGTAACCCCGGCTGCTGTGGCATGCGCACGCAGGGCAGCCCATTGTTCGGGAGACAGACGTCCTTCACGGCGTTCAAACGTCGGCTTTTCAATACAATCCGGATCCATGGCCAAGGGAAGCTCCGGCGCTGGTGGCAGATGCTCCATGCGCTGTAGCCACCATGCGAGGGAACGGCGCCACCGTCCCGACCCCTGTATACCTTCGACAGCACACAGATAGTCACGGAATGACAGACCAGGGACAGACAAGGGCGCTGTGCACGGATCATCCATGCGGGCCAGAGACAACCACATACGCAACAGCATCTGTATGCTGCGACCGTCGCAAATAATGTTGTCAATTCCAAAAAAGATCCGGACCAGACTTTCTGCTGTCTGGATTACCCTGATATCAAACAGGGGCCATTGTTCTGTGGGCCGAACCTGATGTGACATAGCCTGCCGCCAGGCCAGCGTATGCTGCTCGCAGGCCGGCAGAGACAGTGTTCGTCCATCGATTATAGGCATCGCGTAATCAGGGACTGTTTCAAGGACCCGCTGTTGGCCATCCTCATCGACCACGGCACGCAGCATGTCATGACAATGCACTAACCGGTTCCAGGCCACGGAGAGCTGAGCGGGATCCACATCATCCACGTCGATCTCAAGGTACAACCAAGTTGAAATGCCGCTGATCTGGCGCCCAACCCAATAGGCCTCCTGAACGTCCGTCAAGGCAAACGGACGAAAACGATCCTGAGGCGCCGGGACCAATGCTGGCAGGGCCTCTTCCTCGCAGGACTCAGCCGCATCAATTCGGGTGGCAAACGCAGCAAGAACCGGGGCATCAAAGACATCCCGTACTCGGATATCCTTTTCCAGCTCGCTACGAACCCGCTCGACCAGACGAACGGCGGTCAGGCTGTCCCCGCCCAGATCGAAAAAGCTGTCTTCCCGCCCAAGCCCCTCAACACCCAGAACCTCGCGCCACAGGACAGCCAATTTCTGCTCGGTCGCGGTCACAAGCGAAGAGGAACGGCGACGCATACCGGCTCCGGCCGGTTTGGGCAGAGCCTGACGATCCACCTTGCCGTTTGATGACAGGGGAACAGAATCAAGAAGAAGAAAGGCGGAAGGCATCATGTAAACCGGCACCCGCTCCGACAGGTAATCCTGCAACACGTTGACCGTAAAGCCACGGGCCGATGTCGGTGAACATGCGGCAAGAACGTGTACACCGGGATGCATATCTGCATGTGTTAACAAGGGGACAGCACGGACAACCGGCCAGCCTGCCGCAGAGAATATACCTTCCCAACCATACGGATCCAGAAGAGGTTGCCCCGCCTGTTGGCGTTGATCTTCCAGATGACGATACCCTTCTTCCAGCAAGGCAACGGTAACGCCTTGCAGCGGACTGCTCCGGGTTATCTCGGGCGCCAGCACAAGGCCACCAGGCACCAGAAGGCGTGACAGGAAACCCAGCAATCGCGGAATATTGCGACTGCGGTGCAGGGCATTGCACGCAATGACCACATCAAATCCGTGCAGCGGGAACCCCTGAAAGACCGGATCCTGATCCGGATCAAGCAGGGAAAAATCGATCGCAGGACCATTAACGGCGTCCAAGACCTGACGGGCACGATCCAGGAACAGCCGGGACGTATCGGTTACCGTGTAGTGCAGGGTATTCCCCAGGCCCTCCAAGATTTGCCGGGTGGCAAGCCCACCCCGGGCCCCGATTTCCAGGACCCGGAGAGGCTGTTCCGATGTAGCTTGCCCGGCTCTGTCGGCCAGCACAGCATGAACAGCAGCCAGTCCCCTCTCATACAGGGGATCAAGGCGGGCCAGATATTCCGGGGACAATACATCATCGGCCCCATAGAACAGGGCCAAAGGATCTTCTTCGCCCCGGAGCACAGACAGCCTCATCCCCGATCCCTGTTTGAGGGATGCCAGAATACGAGCAGGGAAACCAACATGGCGGGCTTCATTGGCCAGATCATCCCACGAACGGTTCTGCAGGCCAGAAGGTGCCAAGAGGACATCATCCTGAACAACAAGCTCTCCGGTATCCAGCAACACGGCAAGCCAGCCCGTAGCAACGGATGTGAAACGCTTGTCGCACAGTAGGGCGTGGAACACATCATCTCGCGCAAGACATGAACCCGGCTGGGCAAACAAACCTGCTGCAAGCAAAGTATCACGCACGCATTGGCGTGCGACTTCGGTCATCAGGGTCCACAGGGCTTCATAAGTAGCGGAAGTCTGACCGGGGATCGAGCGATCTGCAATGGCATGCAGGCCAGATACCACCTGCCCATGTTCTTCTCGTACGGCGTCGGGATCACGGGATAGATCAGGCCGGAAACATGGGGCCGCATCCATATGGGCAGGGTCAACCGTAAACCATGCAACCAGACGCTTGATCTCACCATCCTGGCCCAAGGCATCAACAACAGCATCCCGGACAGCCGGATGAGACAGCAAGGCCGCTTCAATCTCTCCTGTTTCAATACGATGGCCGGCAATCTTGACCTGATGGTCCTTGCGTCCCAGAAACTCGATCACCCCATCGGGCCAATAGCGAGCCATATCACCGGTACGATACAGGCGGGTTCCGTCATCAGGATGACAGGGAAAACTGACGGCTGTCTTTTCCGGATCGCCGGCGTATTCCTTGGCCAGTCCGATCCCGGTAATATAGAGATCACCGGGCACCCAGTCCGGACGATCATTGAGGCCGGAATCCAGAATGCGATAGCCTTGGTTGGACAAGGGATAACCATACGGGACAGAGCGCCAGTGTGGTTCAACCTGATCAACCAGAAACCAGTTGGACCAAATGGATGCCTCTGTCGCCCCGCCCATGCAAACCAGACGTACATCCGGAGACAAGGTGCGCAGCCGCTCAGGAAGTGACAGGGGAACCCAGTCCCCGGACAACATGACCACCTGAAGCCCCCCGACAGCAACAGGGTCTGCTTCGGTCAACAGCATATCCAGCAATGCCGGTACAGAATTCCACACGGTCACGCCATGTTGACGACACAGGCGGGACCAGCGCGCCGGATCGCGCCGATCATCTTCGTGCGGAAGAACCAGTGTTGCGCCGGATGCAAAGGTACCAAAGATATCGTACACAGACAGGTCAAAAGACAGGGAAGACAGCCCGAAGACCCGGTCTGTGCACGTCACGCCAAAGCGGTTGTTGACATCAATAACGGTATTAAGCGGCCCCCGGTGATCAATCACAACCCCTTTGGGAACGCCAGTTGATCCCGATGTGTAGATAATATATGCCGCATCTTCGGGATGGATGGCAGCAGGCTCCGGCACCATATCAGGATAACGGAACAGCGCTGCCTCTGAAACATCAAGAACATGGCGTCCGCTACCTTCGCCAAACCGCCCTGCAAGTTCCGTATGACGCCAAGACTGGGCCAAAAGCACTGAAATATCCGCGCTGTCCAGAATACCGGATACCCTGAGATCCGGCCACGCGGGATCAATCGGAACATAAGTATGACCGGCCGCCAGAATACCAAGAACAGCCGCAACCTGTTCCGGCCCCTTTTCCATCAAGACGGCAACCCGCTGACCATGGACAGGTTGAGCAAGCGCCCCCCGGACAGCATGGGCAATCCGTGCTGACCATGCCGCCAGTTCTCCGTACGACCAGGTTGTATCATCCCCGCCAACAAGGGCGGTTTGGTCCGGATTCTCCCGTGCCTTCCGGAAGAACGGCTCATGCAACAATCCTTCGGGTATTGGGGCATACGTGTTATTGACAACAGCCCGAACCCGGCGCTGTTCATGTGGCAAAAGCGACCCGACAGGATGCGACCAAGCTTGTCTGTCCTGCCCCAGACGCTCAAGAAGAGCACAATAAGCCTCAAACATAGCCCGGGGCATGCCTTCAGGGAACAAGGCCTCAACCATGTCCCAATTGATCACCAGGGAACCGTCTGCGGCCTCGGATACCTGTTGGTCAATCCATACCTGGGGCGTTTGGGTTACAGCACGAACCAGATCCCCCAAGACAGAATCAGCCCTGTTGCTCTGCGATGGGGGAATTGTGCCCAGCTGGCTGGTGAACACAACCGGCATCAACATTTTCCGTTGGTCACGGCTGCGAGCCATGTCGCGCAACACATCAACAGCAGAATAAGCCCGATGCTCCAAGGCCTCCATCATGTCCGCAAACAGTGTGCGTGCGTTGTCAATAAAGGCACTACGGCCAGCACGGTCTATACCCAGCAACACGACTGATGTGAAATCGCCGACAAGACGTGGAACATCAGGGTGCCACAGGCGACGATCAAAAATCGTCAGGTTCAGGGTAAATCGGGAAGAGGCACTCCAGGCCGCCAGGACATCGGCAAAGGCAGATACAAGAAGGGCAGCCGGGGTTATGCCCGAAAGAGCAGCCTGATCCTTGATCACAGACCAGAACCCGGCTTGCAGACGTGCATGATGACGCACAAAGACAGGGTTGGTTATTGTGGCAGGATCGACAGCCAACGGAAGGTCCGGTGCTGGAGGCAAAGCATCAAGGCGGTTCGTCCACCACGCGCGCGCTGCATCCCGTTCTGCAAGAAAGTCCTGCCTGTGCTGACGTGCCAGAACATAATCACGGAATGACAATGACAGGGGTAACAAACCGGCATGATCTGGATTGGCACCATGCCGGCACAAGGCTTCCAGTTCATCCCAGACAATCTGGCTGGATGTTGCATCGATAATCAGCATATCAATGCTCAGATGCAGGCGTGTTTTCCCGCCGGGCATCCGGGTTACCCGGACATCAAACAGAGGCCAACTCTCTGTTGACAGGATCTGATGTTCCATTTCATCACGCCAAGCCTGTACATGGGTCTCGGCAGAGGCCCCATCGGCTCCGGACATATCAACAACCGGCACATGATACCGGGGCACATCAGGCAAAATACGCTGACGTCCATCGGCATCAATAACCAGCCGCAAGGCATCATGGCGCTGAATCAGGACATTCCAGGCATTTTCCAGACACCGGGGATCAAGTATGGCACTTTCTGTTTCCAGATAGGCATGGCACGCGATATTGCCCATCGCGAAAGCCTGACTCCGGCCTGCCCAGTACGCATACTGCAGCTCGGTCAGGGGGAATGGCTGGTATCGGTTCGGAACGTCGGGAACCAGATCGGCATCATGCTCGCGGGGTGTTTCTCTCGCCTGCATCATCAAAGTGCATAGATAACGACTGATGGCATCCGGCGTTGGTGTCTCGAAAACAGGACGCAGGGCGCAGGAAATGGCCAGAAGTTGGTTGACGGAGCGGACAAACTCCATGGCCAGAATGGAATCAAGACCAATGGACAGCAGGTCCTGCCCCGGCAGCAAACGCTGTGGCTCAATCCTTAGAATACGGGACAGCAGGTGCGTAACCAGATCCAGCATACCGGACGCATGCTGCTCTGGCCCCATGCTGGCCAAGGCCGTTGCAAGATCTTGTCCGGATGCAGCAACAGGGGGCAGACGGTACGCCAGATCAGAACCTGTGCGGGCCGTTGCCACGTCACGCACATCAATGTGCTGCTCTTCTGTGGATACACCCTGATAAACACGCCTTGCAGGCATCCAATACGGGCGACGCTCAAACGGATACAGGGGCAAATGCTCGGGCGGCAGAACAGGCCCGCGTGAAACCACGGACCAGTCAGGATTTACACCAGCCTCGTACAGCCTTGCCAAAGCCTCCAGAATGGTAACAGCATCACAGGCATCCCGGCGCAGGGATGGCAGGGATACCGGCATCTCCTCCAGTGCCATTGCTACAAGAGTACGACGGATCAGGGGGGTCAGAACCGCTGCCGGGCCAATTTCCAGAAGAACCGAACAGCCATGCGCGACCGCGGCCTGAACAGCAGGTAGAAAGGCGACCGGATGACGGGCATGCTCACGCCAGTAAGCCCCACTGCCCATTCGTTCCGGATCAACATATGAGCAGTCAACCGTTGACCACATGGGAATACGCGGCTCCGCTGCCTGCAATCCGGAGGCAGCCTGCTCAAGATGATCCAGAACAGGATCCATCAACGGAGTATGGAAGGCGTGGGATACATCCAGCATCCGCACCGATAAACCGCATTCTTCCAACGGCTTCAGGAAGGACCGCAGGGCCTTGTCGTCTCCACCGATGACAACATCTTCCGGTCCATTGATTGCCGCAATTGCCAAGGTCGGACTGTCTGCCTGAAGCAGGAGATCCGTGGCCTCGTCCGGTTTCATGCGCAGGGCCGCCATGACTCCGCCTGCCGGCAATGCCTGCATCAGGCGTCCACGCTCAACAACCAGACGGGCAGCCTGATGCAAGGGCAGAATGCCGGCAATCACAGCAGCCTGAAATTCACCGACGGAATGCCCGATAATGAAATCTGGTTGAACACCCAGATCAATCCACATCCGAGCCAACGCGTATCCAACAGCAAACAGAGCCGGCTGATCATATTGCGTCTGTCCCAAGCGCGTGTCTGATTCTGCAAACAGCAGTTCTGTTACCGGGAATCCCAGACAAGGTTCCAGCGCGGCAGAAACCTCGTCCAGAGCAGACCGGAACCGCGGCTCAAACGCATACAAGCCACGTGTCATGCCCGGATACTGGGTTGATTGTCCGGAGAACACAAAACCAATACGTGGCGCGGCCAGACACCGGCGGGATTGGCCAGGGGCGCTCGACAATGCCTGAACCAGCTCATCCCGGTTCCGCCCCACAACAGCCCGACGTATTGGCAGGTGTGAACGGCAACGGTGTGCTCCATTCAGGAGAGGTGCCAACGGAATCCCGGCGCTGGCTACGCGTTCTGCATACCGGTGCGACAGCACTTCCAAGGCATGAGGGGATGATGCAGACAAGGCTAGCATCCAGGCCGGCCGATCCGGTTCAGGTGCAGATGTTGCTCCATCATGTTGGGCAGGGGCACTTTCAAGAACAGCACAGGCAATCGCCCCGGTAAAACCAAAGGACGAAACAAGGGCGCGGCGCGGTGCCTCTCCCGCCCGGTCTGGCCATGGTTCTGGCTGAGCAGGAAGACGCGCGGGGATATCCTGTAGCGCAATCGCTGGATTGACGGTCTGGAGATTGCCATGCGGGGGCAGGACACCACTCTCAAGCGCCAGAATCGTTTTGACAAGCCCGGCAATACCGGCTGCAGCCTCCAGATGACCAATATTAGTCTTGACTGCCCCCATCAGCAGGGGAGTCGAACGGTTGCCATCAGCACCAAAAATGCGGGACAGCGCATTGAACTCAATTGGATCGCCCAGACGTGTCCCGGTTCCGTGCAACTCGACGTAATCGATTGCATCCGGTGACAGGCCTGAACGTCGAAGAACCTGCCGGATCATAGCTTCCTGGGCATGGCCATCCGGCACGGTCAAACCGGCGCGAGCGCCATCCTGACGAACAACAGACTGGCGAATGACAGCCCGAACCCGGTTGCCATCAGCAAGGGCATGTGACAGGGGCTTCAGGACCAGAACGGCACATCCCTCACCCCGGACATAACCATCAGCATCCTTGTCAAAGGTTTTGCAGCGCCCGTCAGGAGCCAGCATGCCGGCCTTGTGCAGGGCCAGATCAATTTCAGGCATGATCTGAACCTTGACCCCAGCCGCCAGAGCAAGGGAACATTCACCTGCCCGTAACCCTTGACACGCCAGATGCACAGCAACCATCGATGCGGAACAAGCCGTATCAAGACTCAGGGCCGGGCCTTCAAGTCCCAGGACATAGGACAGTCGACCGGCTGCCGCAGCCGTTGAAATACCGGGGGCATAATGAACATCAAAACAATCCGCATCCCCGGACAGGAACGGCAGATGCGCGTACTCACTCCCGCTGATACCAACAAAGACCCCCGTATCACTGCCTTTCAAGGATACGGGATCCAAGCCCGCATCTTCCAGGGCATGCCAAGAAACTTCCAGCAGATGACGGTGTTGGGGGTCGATGGAAATGGCCTCTCGCGGGCTGACCCCGAAGAACCCCGCATCGAATCCATCGATGTTTTCCAGAAAAGCACCGCACCCCGGAATTGGCAGGTCCACATCATAGCGACCCTGCGGCACCGAACGTACCGCATCTCCCCCATCCAGAAGAAATGTTAGAAACTCAGCGGGAGATTCAGAGTTTGTCCCTGTTCCGGTTGGCATCATCAAGCCGATACCAATAACTGCAATGGGCTCCGCACTCCCTGCTGGTGACAAGAGCGGGCGAACAGGAGCCGGATCTGGTTGTGGATCCCGCTTTCCTTCCAGCCACGCGACAAGAGCATCCATGTTGGGGTTGGAGAACAGAAGCGTATCGGGCAAACGCAATCCCAATGTCTTTTCCAGGCGTCCGATCACATCCAGCGCCGTGACAGAGTCCAGGCCCAGATCAAAGAAGCCTGTTTTTGGGTCCAGTGCCCGTGGATCAACATCTCCCAAAGCCCGGGCAACAAGCTGTTGCACCATGTGACGCAAGGATACGCCTCCCATGCCTTCCGGAGCGGTATCAGCGAAAAGGCGGCTGTGTAAAGAGACCACGTTGCCATCAAGCCAAGCCTGACGGACAGCCTTGCGCCGGACCTTGCCCGAGGTTGTTCTCAGCAGTGTTCCCTTGCGGATAAAGGTTATGGCATGCACCGGTATCCCGTGTTGACGCCCGATATCCTGACGCACCTGTTCCATCAACGCTGGCAAGTCGCCCTTGCGCAGGGCTTCCTGGACCACAACCAAGGCTTCCCCACTTTCGGTCTGGATGGAGAAAGCAGCCCCTCCTCCCGGGACAAGGCGAGGATCAAAGTCGCTGACGGTTTTTTCAATATCGTTTGGATAGTGACAACGCCCATGAAAGATCATGACATCCTTCAGGCGGCCGGTTATATAAAGCCTGCCCTCATAAAGGATTCCCAGGTCGCCGGTACGGAGATAGCGGTTCCCAGCCAAGGGGTGATCTTCTCTGACATTCAGGACAGCACCGAAAACCTCACCGTCTGGATCGGACTTATTCCAGTAGCCCGCCGCGACTGAAGGTCCGGATACCCAGATCTCGCCAACCCTGTCTTCGGTAACAGGCATCCGGGTTTCAGGGTCGACAATCTGTATATCCTGCCCGTCAAAATCCGATCCGCAAGATACATAGGCCCTACTTCCCTTGCCCTGTGGGGTCCCGCTGACAACACGGTTCTGCTCCAGAGCCTCGACGTCAAACCACCGGGTAACAGGACCATCGTGCATTGTGCAGCCTGAGACCATTAGAGTTGCTTCGGCCAGGCCATATCCGGGCTTGACCGCTTCCCGCCGTAGTCCGGCAGGCGCAAAGGCTTCAATAAAAGCATCCAACATCAGGGGATCGACAGGCTCCGCCGCCGGTACGGCCACCTCAACCTGTGACAAGTCCAGGGCAGAAAGGCGTTCCGACGTCAGCGCATCCAGACACGCCCTGAAACCAAAAGCAGGCCCCGGAAGCACCGTGGCAGAGAAACGGGTTGCTGCATCCAGCCACGTCAGTGGATCACGTGTAAACAAGGCCGGCGGCATTACAACACTGCGTGATCCATACAGGAGCGGTGCCAAAACACCCATGATCAGTCCCATGTCATGAAACAGGGGCAACCACGTGGCGGTTACACTGTCATGCTGTTGCAAACCATTGGCTCGACCGATAAAGGCACCGTTTACGAGCAAACCGGCATGCGTGTTAACAACGCCCTTGGGATCTCCGGTTGAACCGGATGTATATTGCAGGAAGGCAACCGTAGCAGGTGACACATCAGGGTATACCCAAGTCTCGGGATCCGGAAGACCGGCGTCAGTGACCAGCACCTGGCATCCAACTGTACGGCAGAGTTGATCAAGGGCCTCTGCAGAATCCTGTGCGATGTGTCGGGTGGTCAGAAGGAAGCCCGGCTGGCAATCCCGGGCAATGGGCACCACTTTTGGCAACACGCGGGACACACGGGCCGACCCTGGTAAATTAACCGGAACGGCGATAACACCGGCATACAGGCACCCCAAAAGGCCAATGACATAATCCGCGCCGGAGGGAAACAGAAGCAGCGCCCGGTCCCCCGGTTTGCATGCCTGTTGCAGGGCAGATGCCAACGCGCGTGCCTTAAGGGAAAGATGGTGCCGGGAAAACGTATCCCCGGAACCGTCAAGGGTCATGAATGTTGCAATCTCATGATCAGGATGGCTGCGGGCATTGGCCTCCAAAACCTCAACCAGACTGGAAGCGCAGGCAATATGTTCGGAACGGGATACAGACATATCTGGGCATTCTCCTGCTATGACCGGGTATGCGCCGGAAAGCGGATGATGGTTTCAATGGCTTGGGCCAGGGCATCGAGGGAAACAGGATCTGTCAGAAGGCTCCAGTGGTTCCCCTGAACTGGCAGGACAGGGGCAATTCCACCGGGCCAGACGGGGAGATCCTGCCATTCCGGGGGAACCTCTGTTGCCGCAATCACCAGGCTTGGTGGCTCAACAAACGGTACGGGCATGTCTTGCATTGCCGTACGGTGGGCCCGAACCATGGCAGTAAAACGCTGGACCAGTGCTTGCTCCTGCTTATGATCAAGATCAGCTTCCTGGATACCCAGTAAGGCCATCAGGGCAGACGATGTTTCCGGGGCGGCCGGCATGCCAGAGGGATCGGGACGACCAAGGGCAAAGGCACCAACAGGTGGCGGGTCCAGCAGAACAGCCCCGGCAACAGAAAGACCATCGTCTTTCAGGGCAGATACCAAGCCGGGAATGGCCAAGGCACCAAAAGACCACCCGCCAAGATACAGGGGACATGAACCAAGGCCAGAAGATAACTGGCCTATAACACCCCTGAAATACTGAACAATATCAATCATGCTGCAAGCTGGCTGTTCACCCTTGGCCAACCCCGGTGTACGCAGGGCTGTCACCGCTATCGCATCGTCAAGCCGTGCCGCCAGAGGTGCAAAAAGAGTGGCCATGCCATCACTGCCGGGCAACAGGATCAGGTGTGCCTTTGCGTCCACGCCCGTCTTTAGATGCAGGACAGCCGGAAAATTATCAGGTTCCAAGGATGGGGCAGCCCCGGATGCATCCAGTGCGACCGCAAAATCACGCAGAACCGGATTTTCAAACAACAGACGCAGCGTTGGGGTACCACAACCCATTGTTCGCAGTGTGCTGATCAAATGCGTGGCCAGCAGACTGTCTCCTCCCGACAGGAAGAAATTATCCCCGGAGCCAGGCATATCACCCAGAATATCCGCCCACACCGTGGCAATGGTCTTTTCAAGAGGCGTATACACGGCATCCACTGAGCAGCCTGCCGTAACAGATGGGACCAGCGAGGCCAATGCCTTGCGATCTACCTTGCCATTCAGACCCAGCGGAAGCCGGTCCAGAACAATAAAAGATGAGGGTAACATGCCCGGGGGCAGGTGTTCGGACAGCTCCCGCACCAGGGCAGACTGATCCAAGGAAACAGCCCGGCCAGGAGTACGGGCAACAAAAACATGCTGACCAGCCCATGCCGCACCACCATCAGAAACACAGGGCACAAGGAACCCAGCGTCTTCCATAACGCGGCACCAGGTTTCAGCATCAACCAATGGCCGACCGTCATCGCGACGAAAATCGGTGAAATGGCCAAAGCCTTCAAGAAAACCGGCTGTCACCAGCTGCAACAGGTTGTGTCGGGTTGCCTCGCGCAGGACCAGAAGCCCCCCCGGCTTCAACACTGAACGCAGATTGGCCAAGGCGGTCGGAATATCACGCACATCATGCAAAACATTGCTGGCTATGACTATATCCGCACTATGCTCTCCCAGCCCCGCAGAGGATGGGTGCCAGGAAATATCCCAGCATGCTGTCTGCAGGAACGGGCAATCAGAGAAACCAGAGCGGGAGTGATCCAGAAAGAAGGACGAGATATCTGTAAATATATATTCACTGCGCCCCGGATCCAGAACCGGCAGAACATGGGCTGTTGTCCCACCGGTTCCTGCACCGACTTCAATGATGGATACAGCGGAATCAGGGGCCGCCTCTGCAAAGGCACGAACGGCTGCCGCAACCATCTTCCCATAAGGAGCTGACAAGGGATTATGGCGGTAAAGATCACCCGCCAAGGCACTGTTCCCGCCGGGAAACAAAACTTCAACCGGATCAAGGTGGCCATCAAGAAGCTCGTCACAATGCGCAATACACGCCTCGACCCAGTCCGTAATCCGGAAGTTCTCAAAGTCAGCCTCGACAGACTTCAAATCTTGGAGGAACACCTGCCCGGCATCAGGATCACAACGCAAGGGCCGCAGGGCTGAGAAACCACCAGCATCAGTCTCTACCAGCACATCCGCCGCGACCAAGGCCTTGATCCACTGCTCCAGTAAACCGGCATAACGTTCGGCAATACCACTGCGGCGCATGATCTCTGGCATGGTTAGCGGAACAGAACCGTCAAACACATCCCGTCGGGCCAGAACTGTTTCCATCACAGACAAAGCCAGGCGATCCCCGGCAATACCAAAAGCCTCTGCGCAGGTCTTTATATCAGGCCCAAGACCAGAAACAGGGACGGACAATGCCTCACATGCCCTTTGGTATCGATCCGCTGACAAGGACGGGAGAAGGGAGAAAGCAGAACTTGCAGCCGGCACCGGAACAGGGACAACAAAGGCTGTAATACGCCCCCCACTACCGCCGGATACCCCGGGTGTGAAAACAGCGACCGCATCACGAACTCCGCTGGCATGGATCAAGGCAGCTTCAATATCACCCAGTTCGATGCGCTGACCGGCAACCTTGACCTGATTGTCCTCTCTTCCCAGGAATTCCAAGGTACCATCAGGCCAATAGCAGGCCATATCCCCGGTGCGGTACAGACGCTCACCCGTTTGTGGATGCTGCACGAAAGATTGTGACGTTTTTTCCGGGTCATTCTGATAGCCATCCGCCAGACCAGATCCGGCGATATACAGGTCTCCGGCCACATAGTCCGGTCGATCTCGCCATCTTCGGTCCAGAACGTGGTAGCGCTGGTTGGACAGCGGGAACCCATAAGGAATAGAGCGCCACACCGGATCAACATTCTTGATCTCGAACCAGTTGGACCAGATCGAAGCCTCCGTCGCACCACCCATGGCAATAATACGGACATCGGGGAACAAAGCCCTCAACCGCCCCGGCAGGCTAACTGGAATCCAGTCCCCGGACAGAAGAACAAGGCGCAGACCACGGGGTGTTTGTGCCTGTCCCTTTTCCAGCACATCAACCAACAGCTCCAGAAGGGCTGGGACCGTGTTCCAGATTGTCACGCCATGACGATCCATCAGGTCAGCCCAGTGCAGGGGATCAAGACGCTGGTCTTCATCTGGGAGAACCAGTGCCCCACCAGCCCCCAGAACACCGAAAATATCGTAAACAGACAGGTCAAATGCCAGAGATGAAAGAGCAAGAACCCGGTCATGCGGACCAACCGCAAAGCGACGACTGATATCAGCCACCGTGTTGGCAGCAGCTTGGTGGCTGATCATAACTCCCTTGGGTATCCCGGTTGAGCCAGATGTGTAGATAATATAGGCCAGATCTTCCGGTTGACGCGGCTGATACACAGGCAGACGACCCGCTTTGGGAATAACAGGAAGAGAGGGATCAAGACAGCGTATATGATCAGGGACAGCATGATCTTGATGACACAGCACAAGCCGCACACACGCGCTATCAAGAACCTGTGCCAGACGGGCCCGTGGCGTATCAAGTGAAACGGGGACATAGACTCCACCGGCCTCAAGGACAGCCAGAACGGCAATAATTTGCTCCAGGCCTTTTGGCAGAACAACCGCCACAGAATCGCCGGGCTCTATGTCCAGACAAGCCGCAAGTTGTTCCGAACGCTGCAACAACGTCGCATAGCCAAGACACTCTGCCCCATGGAACAGAGCAGGTGTGCAAGCTGAAAGGCCATCCTTGTTCCGTCCATGCTGAAAAACAGGGTGATGAAGAAGGAATGGCTTGAACGGCGTATCGGTTGCATTCGCGCTCTGGCGTGGCTCCAACTGGGCCGCTGTCAGCAAAGAACCAACAGGCTGCTGCCAGGCCTGTTCAGAATCAACCAGGGAAGCCAGAAGCCTGTCATAGGCATCCATCATGCCTTCGACCAGCCCCGGCGGGAAAAGGTCCTCAATAACAATCCAGTTCCAGACCAATTCGCCGCGCCGCACCATAACTTGGTGATCAAGCCAAACCTGTGGTGTTGCCGTTTCCAAGCATATTGGCTCCCCCAGCAATGCCCCTTCCCGTTCCGTATCAGCCAAATGATCAATATCCATGCCAAGCAGGCTGGTAAAGACAACCGGCATGCGTCCGGCATCCACAGTTCCAGACAAACGCGACACGTCACGCATGACATCAACACCGGAGTAAACCCGGTGCGCCAGTCCGCTCCACATCTCCTTCTGTATGTTTTGTGCCCGCTCATAGAGGGACTTGTTCTCAGCACAATCAACTGTGACCAACAGGACCGAGGTAAAATCACCGACCAGCCGCATCACGTCCGGATGCAGGCGTTCTCGGTTGAAGTGGGTCAGATTGACCGTAAAACGGGGAGATCGAGACCAATATGCCAGAACTTCAGAGAATGCTGCCAGAAGGACAGCGGATCCGGTCAAGCCATGCTCTGCAGCACGATGTACAAGGCGTGACCATGCCTGTGGGGCCAGGCTCCGGATGTATCTGCGAAAGCGTGGGAAAGGAAGGGATCCGGGCGCAACAGCAAGGGGAAGGTCAGGAGGAGGTGCCATATCAGGAAGACGCTGAAGCCACCATGAGCGGGCATCATTCCAAGCCTGCGTCCCACGTCTCTTCTCTGTTGCAAGAACATAGTCACGAAATGAAAAAGAAGGCGGCGGATCAACGGGTATCCCCGCATACAAGTGCTCCAGATCCGCAAGAAATACGTGGAAGCTCTGGACGTCAAACATCAAGAGATCAATATCAAGGTGCAAATGAAAGCAGGCATCTGAAAGGCGGGTGGCACGCATCTCGAACAACGGCCACGTCCCGGCATCCAGAACTTGGCGAGACATCCTGTCGCGCGTCATGGATACAGTTTGGTCAGCATCTTCTGCGTCGGGGCTGTCAACTATTACTGTATACCAAGGTACTTCAGGCAGAATACGCTGGCGACCATCAGGCTGTATGATGGCACGCATCATATCGTGGCGCCGAATAACCTCGTTCCAGGCTTTTTCTAGCTTTTCTACATCCAATGTGCCCAAGGCCCATTCAAAATAAACATGGCAGGCCACATTCCCCAGTTCCAGGGAGCTGCTGCGACCAACCCAATAAGCGTGCTGGATATCGGTCAGGGGGAAAGGACGGTGACGTTCGTTATCATCTTGGCCAGCACTCCTGACGGCACGGCCTTCCCTCATCACCGCAACATGTTCCAACATCACCAACGCTCCCGGGTACAAACACCGTATAATCACGGACGGTGTACATGACGGCATGTTGGCGCCAATCTCTATTGCGATTGGTTATCAATACATCGCAATCGGGATTAAAAGAGTTTTCTGATAAAACACCAAGCACCTTTCCGCCCCGTTTGCAGAGAACTAGGGCATTATCGAGACTGGAAAAAAAGGATGTACGATTCAGGCAGCCTTGGCTCCAGAGCCATGCCATCCTGGTGCTGATGCAAGAGCAGACCAGAGGTTGTTGTACAAACCTCCGCCACCAATCAACTCTGAATGAGACCCGCGTTCGACAATGCGCCCATGATCCATGACCAAAATCTGGTGAGCATTACGTATTGTCCACAAACGATGTGCAATAACCAGAACAGTCCGGTTATGCACAAGATCCCCCAGCGCCTCCTGTATCAGACGCTCATTCTCAATATCCAGCGCAGATGTCACTTCATCCAGGACAAGGATGGGACTGTCTTGCAGAAAGGCTCGGGCCAAAGCAATGCGCTGCCTCTCCCCGCCGGACAACGCCGCACCGGCACCAGCAAGGACTGTATTGTAACCATCAGGCAATCGCATGATAAAATCGTGACAGCGCGCTGCCCGGGCGGCCTTGACTACATCATCATCACAGGCATCCAGTCGGCCTGCACGAATAGAATCCGCTACCGTTTCCGTAAACAGGGTTACGGTCTGGGACACGACAGAAACAAGGCCATGCAGCTGCTGATCCGGTATTACTGCCAGATCAACACCGCCGATCATGATCTGCCCACAGGCAGGCTGATACTGCCGGGCCAGAAGCCGGACCAAGGTACTTTTCCCGGAACCCGTCAGGCCAACAATGGCCGTCACCGTATTGGTGGGAATTGTAAAATCAAGATCAACAACATGGCCAGCAGTATCCGGCCCAGCCTGACATAATTTGTCGGCATACGAAAAGCTGACATTGCGGAAAACGATATCGGCACAATCAATCGGATAGTAATCCCCGGTCACCTCATCCGACGGCGCATCAAGAATAAGCATGATGCGCTCCATTGCGGCTTCCATCTGGCGGACAAGCGCGGAAAACTCCATGAGATTTGCCAACGGGCCGAGCAAACGCAGGGAAACCAAGAAAAAGACAGGCCAGGCTGCAAGCTCCAGTGTTCCCGCCACCACAAAGTATGCACCGCCGGCCAGAACCAGAATACAGCCAAGCATCAAGACAGACGGAAAGGCGATCATCGGCCGCACGAAGGACCATGTTAAATCCTGTGAACGATCACGAAATGAGCCGATAGCTTGATAACAGCGCGTCTCGCTGTCACTGGCCAGTCCAAAGGACTTGATGACAGCAATCCCACGAATGAATTCGATCAGTCGCGCATTCATGGCGGACTGGGACTGCACGTAACGTTGCGTAGCCCGGCGCAGGGTACGATGGCCAAGAATCAAGACAGGTATAGACAACCCAATACCAAAAAACAGCGCCATACCCATACGTATATCCAGAAACATCAAGGCAGAGAGCGCAACAACAGGCAACGTCATGGCCGTGACAAGGCGCGGGATTACAAGCCCGGGAACCTGCTCGATCGTCACCATATCCTGCATCACGATATGAGCCAGTTCACCGGAATCATGCTTGTTGAACCATGATAGGGGCAAAGTCGGCAGTTTTTTTGCGATCCGGATACGCAGGTTCGCCGTCATGTTCAGGCCCGCGCCATAACCATACAAACTCCCAAGATGGGATAACACCCATTGTAGCCCGTAAAGAACCGCAAAAACGGCAGCGACGGACATCACAGCCGGCATCGTATCCAGGGAATATGGTAACCATGGCACAACACGCTGATCTTGCATCAGAGCCATAACCACCAGGCATGCCAAGCCGACCGGAAGCGCTGCCGCCATACTCTCCAGAATTCTGAACAGGATGGAACGTACCATAGCGCCTCGCTCCACACCGGAAAGGTTCAGGATACGCAGCAAAACCATCATACCGGATCTCCCGCTCTTCATGATGCCGCCATGGTCCCTGCCGAGATTCCAAGGTGCCTTTCTCCATCGATTGGCGGGCATCCAAGTGACCAGGATAGGTTACGACACTGCAACGCCCAGAGCCGGCTGTAGAGCAAAGAACAACCAAGGAGTTGCTCGTGAGTCCCGACAGCATCCAAGCGACCATCGGACAACAAAGCAATTTGGTCACAGGCCGACACACTATCCAGTCGATGCGAGACAACCACAATCGTCTTTCGGCCAGCCAATTGATTGACAGCTTGCTGAATCAGCGCCTCGTGCACCGGATCAACATGGGACGTTGCCTCGTCCAGAATCAGGATCGGAGCATCACGTAACAAAGCGCGGGCCAAGGCAAGCCGCTGACGTTCTCCGCCTGACAAACGAACACCATTTTCACCAATAACGGTGTCAAATCCTTCGGGGAGCTGCTCTATGAAGTGTAAGGCGTTAGCTGCCCTTGCAGCAGCCAGAATGGCCTCATGAGAGGCATCTCTCATGCCTACGGCAATGTTGGCGGCAATAGTATCGTTGAATAAAAAGACATCTTGGTTGATAAGTCCGATACACAATGCCAGTTCATCCGGGGCGAAGGTATCAAGACCCCGGCCTGCCAAGGAAATATGTCCAGATGTCGGCCTGATGTGACGAACCAGAAGCCGGACCAAAGATGTCTTTCCAGCACCAGATACGCCAACCAGTGCTGTTGTCTGGTTCGCTGGTATCTCAAAACTTATGTCACGTAATAGGACTTCCCCTTCTGTCTGAAATCCCACTGCGTCAAGATGAAAGCCGAATGAAGAAATAGACGAAATATAGTGCAGGTTTTCTGTCGTAAGTTCTGGCTCTTCCAAAATCCGGGTAATAGCCTGTTCAGCCTTGCTGACCCGCAGAAAGACCTCTCCATACAAGACAAGTTTGGTCAGGGGAGCGCTAATGCCGGTTGCGATAAAAACGGCAAGGAGCATCGTTGTCGGCATAACGCCTACATGCAAGACCAGCCACATTCCCGTAGGCACAACAAAGAGCAAGGATGCACCGGTTGCAACAGAGAAAAATGCCCACGGACCAAGCCACTGCTTCTGCCAAGATACAGCGAAGTCGCGAAACGCACAGACATGATTACGAAAAACACGAAAGCTTCGCAGGCCACGCCCTCCTGTTTTCAGAGCATCAATACCCTGTAGATATTCGACGGCTGCTGCATTGATCGTTCCCAAAAGACGAAAGTACTGGCTGATCTTTCCGGAATGCCCCCGCATCATCAAAGCATTGGCTGTAATGGCCAAAGGAACAATGCCACATGCCGCCACGGACAAACGCCAATCAATCACTGCCAGAAAGACGAGAGCTGACAAAGGCGCCAACAGAGCGGACACCATGTCAGGGAGCTGATGACTGAGAAAAAGCTCCAAGACCTCAACATCCTCATTGACCAAGCGCTTAAGGGCCCCAGTCTGTCTTGACGAAAAGAAATCAAGTGGTAAACAGCCGAACTTGCGCAAAAGCGCATGCCTTATCGTAGCTAACGTGTCAAAGGCTGCAGCATGGGCAATACCAGTGGCAAGGCCGGCGCACAGCGGTTGAAGCACAAGGCAGGAAGCAGCAACACAAACACTGATCCAGAAAATAAAGGTATTATCAGAAGAGAGAGACTCTACGGCAAGGCATATAAAAAGCAACGGAGCCAATGAAAGGGCGACGGCAACCGATGATAGCAGGCAGGCGGAAACAAAACGCCACCGGAACTGCCCAGCTAGGCACAAAAGCCGGATAAAGCTCTTCGTGGCCATAATCAGCCCACCTCCCGCCAGCACAAGAACGAACACAGCAGCATGCATCTGAAGTTAAGGGCATTCTAGTGCAATCTGGGCAATCAGAATGCGATCAGGATTTTTTCTCTATTGTAAAATGCTGACGCCCTGACCATGAATTCATGGAACAGGGCGCACTGCTTAAATATTATAGAAAATAATTAATAAATAAATTTAGTGTGTTATTAATAATTAATTATCATTACATGATCGCATGTTTGTCTTTTCCCACGTTTCTACAATAGAAACAGGATAAAGAATACGACCGCCAATTTTCACATATGCAGGACCAATTCTTTTTGCCCGCCAATTGGCAAGAGTTCCTTTTGCAATAACTCCACTCCACCGAATCAGAAGATCATCAACTGTAAAAAATTCTGAATTCATCTGCATCTCACATACTCCTCTCCGGGCGACTATTCATTACAGAATGCCGCACAAAACACATCACTTCTCACGACAGAAGAAAATGAATACCTCGATTTATATTAATAATTAAACTACGCGTTAATTAATTAACAATACAGGTGTGAATTTTCCTTCTTGAAAAAGAAAAAAATGACTGCCTATAAAGAACAAGCACTCACACTAATAATGCATGAGGCACATAGCAATCAAGATGTTTTTTGAAAAAAAATGAAAAATTATAAACTATTAACATTGATTAATGATGGTGAATGAAAGTTACTTATTCGGATATATTGCTCCATTCATAGTCACTTCATTATTAATTAATCTCTCTCTATAGTAGTCCAGTAATTTCATACAGTAATACGAAACTCAGGATCATGATTTATTGCATAAAAGTTGCACAGCGAACGTAGCCATCAATCAAGATTCTGCAACAGAGCGACTGGCTTCCAAACCGGACACATAGCCATTACCGTCAAGGGTATGCGTCACGCGTGTTATCAGCCATTCACCATCGAGACGGTCACAAAATCCCCTGACCTTTAGGCGACCCTCAGCAACCAAGGCACCGTTGCCAGCAAGGACAAGAGACAATGTTCCCTTTAGGAAACTAGATTTTTCGTGTTCAGCACGGGCTGCCTGTTCAGCACTGCATCTGTCCGGATAATGGTAGCGCAAGCGCCGCACAGGTTCCCCCTCCCCCACAACCACTTCGCAATCATCAGCGGCTTCCACATCACGATACAAGGCAACGACAGAGCCAACCTGTTCGCGCTGACTGAGTGATACGCGCCATGACTTCACGTCTTGCTGCTGTACCTCAAGGATAGGAAGCGACTGGCCTGTAACAGATATACCCCGCCCACGACGACAAACAACAAGCGCGCCATCAGCCGGCTTGATGACGAGTCCCGTGTCACGCCCCAGCCGGGTCAGAAGATTGATGTCAGACTCATTGACCTGATCAATATGGGGAATCGGGATCTCATCAATATCGGCCGCGATGGCAGCACGCAGACCATGTTCTCCGGCAATTTTCTCGACAAGGGAACTCAACCCTGTATCCAATGGCCAGGAGCGTGTCTTCTGGGAATAGAGGGAATGCTTTCCCGTCGGTGTTGCTGTTTGTATCGCAGCCTTGGCCCTGATCAGAAGACAGCCCGGGGGACCGGAAAGCTCCATTTCGTCAACGACAAAAAGCCCCATACGGGACATAGATCCCGTATACCCAAGCCAGACTTCAAGCTCTGCGCCTGATGCAGGCAGAAGAATAGGCTGTAGTGGATCATGATCGGCCAGAACCAGCTCCAGGGTGTCACTCTGGAGTCCAGCCTCATCGGTCAAGGACAAACGGATCAGACGCTGACGGATCAGTGCTGTAATGTCGCTGTTGTTGGCAACAATACGAACATCGGGTCTGTATTTCAGCTCCACAGACGAATGCCTCCTGCAAAGACAGGCTCGCGGATGTCAGGCAGACAAACAGTCAGCCCTGCCGGCAAGACCGGACCTTGGTCGGCCAGTCCGGGGTTGGCATCCAGAAGCTGCTCCACACATCGTCCACGACGACGGCCATAATATGTCCAGGCGATCAGATCAACGGTATCACCATCACATGTTTTGTACTGAAGAGTTGTCATCATATTTCCTGAGCTTGAGACTAAATGTCTGACGGCGCGCAACACCGGCACGAGCAAACGTGTCTTGCTGCTCTTCGATGTGTTCTATGACCCATTGTCCCAAAATCTGGCCCTGCCCATCCAGCAACAGCTGAGGCTTGCCTGTGGCTGCCTGTTCGCGCATGGCATCAAGCTGACTGGCTCCGGAAGCATGAGACTTGGCAAAGCCTTCAGCCGAAAAGCCGGTGCCGGGGGCACGGTGGGATACATGCTTGTGGGTCGGGAAAATCACGCCGTCCAGCGTAAGCGTGTCTTCACCAAGGCCGGTGAACTGCAAGGCCGCCGAACGGCCAATACGATCCTGGGCAGACCAACGGTATGCAACAGAGCGTCGAAGAGTTTGGTACGCCGCAGTACTGATGCTGAATTGATAAGCACCAAGTTGCATCATGACATCAGACATTCTCAGGCCTCGTAAACCAGTGTGCTGTCATACAGCGCACCCCGGCTGCGCTGTTTCTGCCGACGTTCCATTTCATCAACAATATCCTGCGGATTATGATGGGGCTGGGCATTGATCGTGATTGTGTTTGCGTTGGTAACATGATGGGTGGTGCTGGTTCCGGATGCAGCTGTTGCAGGAGCGACGCGCCCGATAACCTGTGAAGCGGCGACGGAGCGCTCAAGCTCTGCCGACTGGGAAGCCGGAGGCACAGCAAGAAGGGAAGAAGGCAACGGGGTCGGCTGTGAACCCGGCAACGGAGAAGCTGGAAGAATGGGTGGCGCCTGTGTTGCAGCGTCACCAAACCCGAACAGGGTAAACACAGGGGTCAGCACATCTGTCAGCCACTTGACCTTTTCCATGACCAGACTGCAAATCGCATCCCACGCTGTGGCCGCACCATCGGACAACCCGGACCAGAGATCGGAAAAGAACGCGACGACAGGCTCCCAGTGAGCAATCAGCAACCCCGCAGCCAAGGCGATAGCCGTGATAACAAGCCCCAGAGGATTGGCCATCATGGCAATGCCAATCGCCCGAATACCCAAGGCAACCATATTCAAAACCGGGCCAAGCCCCATCAGAGTTGTTCCGATCACCCGCATGATACCCGTCAACACATTGAAGACCGGGCACACAAGGGTGCCAACCGCACGCAGTACCGCACATGCATCCGTAAACATGCCAACAACCTTGGCCACCTCGCGAATGGTTGCTACCACTTCCATCAAGGGACGGATCCAGGGCATCAGCATGGAGCCCAGTGCCATGGCAAAAGCGTCAGCTTTGTTGATCAAGCACTGAAGCCGGTTATCCAGCGTATCGAGATCAGCTCCCTCTAAAGACACCACAGGGGTGACAGCAGCAAGCTGCTCTGTGCGGACCTGGAGTTGACCGGCACCGGCAGAAGAAACCAAGACCGACCCCGCCTTGAAAGTATCCGGATCGGTGCCGAAAAGATGCCCGGTGAGCTGCTCCCGACCTGAGGCATCAAGGCCGACCATAGCTTGGCCAAGATCGCCAAGCACATCGGGAACAGATCGCATCTGTCCGGATGCATCCCGCAAACCGATATCCATTGCCTGCAACAGGGATGCAACATCAGAAGAAGGATCCGCCAGTCCAGAGATAACATGACCAAGAGCCAAGCCCGCTTTTTCGCCCTCCAGACTCGCTTCGGCCAACACACCCAGCATTGCAGTGACCTGTTCCAGGCTGGCACCGCCGGCAACCGCATCCGGGCCAACGGTTGCGAGAGCTTGGCCCAGCAGGGGAACAGCACGTGCCGAATCCCCTGCGGTTTGCACCAGCATGGTTGCCATGCGGGTCATATCCAACGGGTCAACCGGCATCCGGTTCTGGATTGTGGCAGACAGGGCCATTGCATCAGCGGGAACCATGTTTCCGGCCTGTGCCATAAGCAACGCCCCGGGTAACGAGGCAACCGCCCGCCCTTCGGCCATACCGGATTGGCCCGCAGCATGCAGGGCCTGCCCGATCTGGACAGGAGACCACTCCCCGGAACGGGCTGTGTTAATGGCCAGGTCAGAGAGCCGCTGCGCCCCCTCGGGACCTGCCTGCATCAAGCGACTGGTTTCCTGAATGACTGTATCGAAATCAACGGCCCTTTCGGCCCACGCCGAAGACAGCGAGAAGAATCCGGAGGCAGCATTTCTCATGACGGATGCAACGCCGGAATCCACTGAGGAGCGAGACGCACCGGCAGAGAAACCCGAGGAGGAAGCAGTCCCTCCCTTCACGGCAGCCCGGATTGATGGTGCCGCCTGGGTCATAACCGGCCCCCGATCCTGTTTTTTTTTAGATCTCTTGGAAAAACCGGACTTACCCGATTCCGGCGCCATATCAGGCGTCGATTCTTTATCACGTATCACGTTTTGGCAAACCTTCAATCCACCATAAAAAAGTGCTGGTCGGCATGCTGCCGATTTCAGACCAGGACCACCCGGTATGCGAGGCCAGGGCAATAACCCCGGCACGCACATCGACAGCCCTTATTCGGTAAAACCCAGAAAAGCCTGCTGCAACTTTTTGTAATCACGCAGAGAAAGTTGACGAACCATATCCGGGGTAATTTCGCACAAATTGGCGATCATGGCGATTTCCTGCCGGGCGGGGCTGCCCTTGACCTCACTGGCCGCAATCTGGTCCTGTACCGTAGGTTCGCGCATGCGTACGGTCATAATTTCGGTCCCATCCACCATCAGCGGACGGTCCAGAACAATATCAGTCGTGTCAGAAGACATAGTATTTTACCAAAATTAGGAGAAAAGACGACCAAGGGCCGGGAAAAAATATGCATCCCGGCCCGTCGGCCAGAACCACTGTCAGATCGACAAGGCTTGGCGTACGCTCTCCAGGCGATCCTCGCCGTTGACCTTGCGGATCATGTTGATGACATCAATCTCGTGAACCGGCTGACCACCGTGTTCTTCACGGTAGTAATCCAGGCGCATGGTGATCTTCAGCTCGGCTTTCTGTCCGGGTGTCCAGGCCCCACGGCTGATCTTGGTGATCTTGCCGCGCATGTGGTGCACAACCGGTGTGACCGTGCCGTCCCAGGATTCCAGGGCACCACGTACAGTCAACGGCACGCTTTTTCCTTCGGCAACACCGAACAGGGCCAACACATCGCGGTCGTAGCTGATCAAGCTGAAGCTGGTTTCCAAAGGCTCCATGCCCATGTCCAGCGTTACTGGTACATCCATGCCACCGGCCCGGAAATCCTCGGTGACCAAGGTCAGTTCCGGCGCGTTGTACTCGCTGATCTGTCCGGCATAGCCACGCCCGTCAACGAACAGGTTGATATTTTTCAGAACGTCGCGCGCGGCCATCAGTGAAAGGCCTCCTTGATGTAATCATTGACCAGGTGGGAACGGAACGTGATGTGCTCCGCCGGATAGGGAGGGGTGAAATCGAAGTTGAAGTAGATCTTGCCCTGGGTGATGTTGGCCGGGGTATTCAGGTCCGGATCAGCCCAGCACCGTCCGCCCAGAACGGCACCCAGATTGGTCAGGGTGCGCAGGTAGGCGTTGACGCCTTCGGTAACATCCTGGACATAGGTCTTGGTGATATTCCGGTCCACAGCCCACATGTGGGCCCGTTGCAGGCTTTCGTTGATCAGGTCGGCTGTGCGGCGCACCGACAGGAACGCCCACTTGGGATCCGCCGACAGGGAGCGGTTGCCCCACAGGCGGTACCCATCCTGACAGATGATCGTGGCAATGCCCTTTTCATTCAGCAGGTTGGCGCGGCTGGCCGTATCACCCAGCTTGAAATCAACCGGACGGGCGGTGCCAACAATGCCGTTAACCGGCTGGTTGGACGGCGACCACCAGAAACCACGATCGTTGTCACCACGGGCGATGATACCGGCCACGCGTGCCGATGCCGGACGCACGGCAACCGCGCCGGACCGGTCCAGAACCTTGACCCAAGGGTCGATCATGTAGACCCGGGTCCCGGCATTCTGTCGTGCATAGGCTTGGGCAGCCTCGTCAGTGGTATTGGGGCCATCGGCCACCACAATAGCCCGCAGACGGTCGGCAATGCCTTTCAGCTCGGCCACCACCGGGTTGGCCTGTCCTTCTTCAGCCTGGTGGGTGAAACCGGGAGCACACAGGATGCGTGGCGCAAAACCCACCACCGATTCCGCTCCCAGCAGCGCATGCACGCCCCGGAACTGACCGCTGGTCGCATCAACACCGCCCACCACATTGGCCAGCGTTTCGGCGTCGGATTTGCCCTTGTCAACCCGGATCACCACCACCACAGCGCCGATCTGGTCAAAGATACCGTCCAGGGCATCGGGCAAAGACCCGTCGCTGCCGAGCTTTGCGGCCTCGGTGCGGCTGCCGGTGACCAGCACCGGGGTATTCAGCGGAAAACGATCCGCATCCGCCCCCGGCGCTGTTCCCACAACCCCGATCACCGAAGACCGGACGGTCCGCACCGGGCGTGGTCCGGCATCAATTTCCAGAACCTCGACACCATGAAGAAATGTTTCAGTCATATGTTTGTTGTCTCGTTTGTACAGAATAAAAATAGCAAGTTCAGACCATGACAGACACAGGACAACAAATCCCCTGGCGGTTTTTCATACCGAACCAAGGCACAATAAGAAATCTTGTGAACAGATGCCGTCTGGCAGTGCCGTGCAGGATGTTGAGTCAGTCAGCAGATCAAGCAGAAACAAGCCTGACCGATGAGGAACTTGCCGCCGGAGCTGGCGAGTTTATGGAGTCGTCTCAGAGAATGGAAAATGATGTGGCTATGCCAGAGGTAATCGCCAGTCAGGTTGATGTGGTGTTCCCAGCCCAAGGGCGACAGATACTGCAACAGTGCCTCATCGACGGTATGGCCGTTGTTAGGCTCCAGACTCAATCATGGTATTGCTCGTGGTCTGCGGATCAGATTCATACCCTTCAATCGGGAGATTGGAGGCATGAATGGCCCAGCTGTTTTGGCTTTCGGACGCCCGATGGGCGGC
>NZ_JAAVTF010000015.1:0-34157 GCF_012102665.1 Haematospirillum sp. 15-248
CGCGCTGGCGTCGGCTCGTGCGCAACTACGAGGCGCGCATTGACGTCTCCGAAGCCATGATCCACGTCCCGATGGGCAGCCTGCTCCTACGCAGAATCTCACATTGAGCCATTCTCAAACGGACTCTAATGGCTAGATGCTGGCCGGCTCTACCTAAAGCTGTGGCAGTCCGGTCATTTTTGGTATTACGCTGGGACGGGCTGACGAACCTGATTTATTATTGCCTTTTTGGAAAAAACCTTTTCCAGAGTTACGATGGTGTGATATTAAGCTTATTTAGTGTGCGAATTGTGATGGCGCACCTTGCCGCGTTTTCGTTCGACGTGCCTTCTATCTGTGAGTCCATTGCTCGCTCTTGCTGATCGCGAAGCGCTAGTGCGGTAGTGTGCCAAAATCACCTTAATATCATGCCTCACTTCGCAGGTTTACTGGTTCCCAAGAGGGGTCGAGATTCGGCTCGAAGTCATACGTCGTTTGTGTCGGGTCCGCCACTTCGGTTGGCAGTGTCAACTGCAAAGCCGGTCGAGTGCCATAGCAACGATATCTAGGGAGCGATGCCTTCTGCAGGCGATGCAGTCGGTATAGGTTCAGTTCTTGGTATTTACTAGTAGCGCCACTGTTTGCGTTAGGCCCCAGTGCCTTCCTTTGAGTAAAAATCATCCTGCCAGTGCTACTAAACCATACTGTTGAGGTAAGGTTTACATCGAAGAAATGCTAAGCAGTGTTTCTGCATTCAAGCCCAGGTTGGCATGCTACCGGCTTGGGAGTGGGAAAAAGGTTGTGGCGTTCTTGAAATAGTCCAAGCGTTTGAAGGGTGCGGAATGCCTTGTAAGATTGTTGTCTGCCGCGCGGGTAGTTATGGCCGCATGTTATGCGGAAATAGGAAAGGCCAGTGAAGTATTGAACTGGAGTACTACCCGCGCTTTAGACGATGTGTGTGTCAGCATATTGCGATTCCATCAATCTCAAGGGTTGGGTGTTGCGCCATGATCGATAAATCCAGGGTGCAGCCTGTTATTCTCTGTGGTGGTTCTGGCACGCGCTTGTGGCCTCTTTCTCGGACTGGCTTTCCCAAACAGTTTCTGTGCCTGACCGGTGCAGAAAGCCTGTTTCAGCAAGCCACGAAACGATTAATAGGTTTGGGCGGGGACAATATTCATGTGGCTGACCTCCTTGTGGTGACAGGTGACGCCCATCGTTTTTTAGCACTTGAGCAGCTGCGTGAAATCGGCGTCGAGCCGGGTGCAGTCCTGCTTGAGCCAGTGGCCAGAAACACCGCGCCAGCACTTACATTGGCGGCGTTGGCTGCCGTGGAGAATGGCGCCGACCCTGTGCTGGTTGTAACGCCGGCAGACCAGGCCGTGGCAGATACCGGGGCGTTTAACGGAACCATGCACGATGCCATACACCAGGCGGCAGATGGCAGCATTGTGATTCTGGGCGTTACTCCTAGTCATCCTGAAACTGGCTACGGCTACATCCAAGCCGTTGTTGCGCCCGCGCCCATCTTGGTTGTCGAGCGGTTTGTCGAAAAACCCGATGAAGCCACAGCCATGCAGTACTTGTCGGAGGGCGGCTATTACTGGAATGCCGGTATGTTCGTGCTCAAGGCATCTGTCTGGCTTCAGGCTGTAGAAAGCTTCCGGCCCGATATTGCGGCCACCGCCCGTGCCGCTTGGGCCCAGCGGAGCAGTGATTCAGCATTTATCCGCCCCGGTACAGCCGAGTTTGCTGCCGTCCCCAGTGACTCCATTGACTACGCCGTCATGGAGCATTGTCCGGGAAGTCGATTCCCCATCCGCATGGCCCAGCTTGATGCCGGCTGGAGTGATCTGGGTGCTTGGGATGCCGTATGGAACGTGTTGCCCAAGGATTCAGACGGAAATGTCTATGTGGGCGATGTGTTGGCCGTTGATTGCCATAACACCTTGGTACATGGCACCAGTCGCCTGGTGGCCATGGTTGGTGTTCAGGGTTTGGTGGTGGTGGAAACCCCCGATGCTGTGCTGGTGGCCGACCAGTCGCGCGGCCAAGACGTCAAGCACATCGTCAATGCTCTCCAGCAGCAAAAGCGCGAAGAACACACCCTGCACCGCAAAGTCCACCGCCCTTGGGGCTGGTATGACAGCGTTGACGAAGGCGGGCGCTTCAAGGTCAAGCGCATACAGGTCAAGCCCGGTGCCAGCCTCAGTCTGCAAAAGCACCATCATCGCGCTGAGCACTGGGTTGTTGTCAAGGGGACGGCAGCAGTTACCTGTGGCGACAAAAAGCAGCTGCTCACCGAGAATCAGTCCACGTATATTCCTTTGGGCGAGGTGCATCGTTTGGCTAATCCCGGCAAGATTCCGCTGGAAATTATTGAAGTGCAATCGGGCAGTTACTTGGGCGAAGACGATATCGTCCGTTTTGAAGACCACTATGGGCGCAACCATCTATGAGTACCCATCCCAAGATTTACGTTGCTGGCCATCGTGGTATGGTGGGATCTGCCATCGTGCGCCATCTGCTGGCCCAAGGCCACTCTGCTGATCGTATTGTTACCCGCACTCATACAGAACTGGACCTCACTGATCAGGCCGCTGTCAACGCGTTCTTTATGCGCGAAAAACCTGATTATGAAGGCCAGTCCGGACAACTACACACCATTGCGAAAGGCTGCGTCAATGACGTTGGCCTGCATCATCAGGTTTTGGTAGATGAATTCGGCTGGGTATGTGTGGTTGGCATGAATACCGCCTACCTTGGCAGCGGCCAGTTCTGCGCCTCCCGAATCCCAAGCATCATGAAGCATAAAAGCCAATCGCATCGAGGTTGTCGTGTATGATTCGGTGCTGAAGTAAGCTAGGCTCTACGGCTCACAGATGGTGAATGACTTTGCGGTATTCAATCGTTGGGCAGATGTAATCGTCGCTAACCGATTCATCGATGGATATCCTAGGTGTGTTCATCAAGGTTTACAGTCAGGATCTTCTTGGCAGTGACTAAATGCAAATAGATTCACAGCAGAGAGAATTGGAAAAATCATGAAAGTACTAGTTACTGGGGCGGCTGGATTTATTGGCTCCGCCCTAGTTCTGAGACTTTTGGCGCGTGGCGATACTGTCATTGGAGTTGATAATCATAACGACTATTACGATCCCTCTATCAAGGAGGCTCGACTAGCGCGTTTTGCTAGCCACCCCAATTACTCTCACTTAAAGATTGATATTGCAGACCGCAAAGCAATTTACGAATGTTTTAGGTTGCATAAGCCACAGCGAGTAGTCAATCTGGCAGCGCAAGCCGGTGTGCGTTACTCTACCGAGAATCCTATGGCCTATATCGATAGCAACATTGTCGGTTTTGCCCATATCCTCGAAGGCTGTCGACACAATGGCGTGGAACATCTGGTCTATGCCAGTAGTTCCAGCGTCTATGGTGCCAGTACCGCCATGCCTTTCTCGGTCCATAAGAATGTTGATCACCCATTAAGTCTTTACGCTGCTAGCAAGAAATCTAATGAGTTGATGGCTCATGCTTACAGCTACCTTTACAATCTTCCAACGACTGGTCTGCGCTTCTTTACTGTTTATGGACCTTGGGGTCGGCCCGATATGGCCTTGTTCAAGTTCACCAAGGCCATTCTAGCTGGTGAACCCATCCAAGTATTTAACTACGGCAAACATCGTCGGGATTTCACTTACATTGACGACATCGTAGAGGGTGTTGCCCGAATTCTTGACCGGCCTGCTTCACCCAACCTTGACTGGGATAGTGACCAACCCGATCCTGGCACAAGCAAGGCTCCTTGGTGTGTCTACAACATAGGCAACAATAACCCTATTGAACTCATGGATTACATTGGCGCCCTCGAAAAAGCGCTGGGTAAAAAAGCAGAAATGGAGCTTTTGCCTTTGCAGGCCGGTGATGTACTCGACACTTACGCTGATGTCGACGATTTGATCGAGCAGCACCATTACAAACCTGCGACTTGTGCAGATGATGGAATTGCTAGGTTCGTTGCGTGGTATCGCGACTATTTCAAGGTCTAAGTCATGGTAGTATCTGAGAACACAGTCATTGCTGTCGTCGGTCTTGGTTATGTTGGATTGCCTCTCGCTGTTGAGCTTGGAAGAAAATACCCAACTCTAGGATATGACCTCTCTGAAGCTAAGATTGCCAGTTACAGAAACTATTGCGACCCGACTGGCGAGGTAAGCGTCGAGAGCCTGAAAGCAGCAACAAGGTTAACTGTATCAACTGACCCGTCAGTGATTTCTGGGGCTGACATCATTATTGTGGCGGTACCCACACCGGTTGACCAAGCTCACATACCAGATTTCTCTCCTTTAATTGGGGCATCCATTGCTGTGGGCCAAAATATGAAAAAAGGAGCAGTCGTGGTATATGAATCCACGGTCTATCCCGGTGCTACCGAAGAGTTATGTATCCCGTTACTAGAGAAGCATTCTGGAATGAAGTGGAGGCAGGATTTCCGCGTAGGTTACAGCCCAGAGCGTGTCAACCCCGGCGACAAGGACCGCACCATCACCAGAATCGTGAAGGTGGTGTCCGGTGATGATGAGGCAACCCTCAAAATGGTGGGCGATCTTTACGAGTCTGTCATCACCGCCGGGGTACACCGCGCCGGGTCCATCAAGGTGGCTGAAGCTGCCAAAGTAATTGAGAACACTCAGCGCGATCTGAATATTGCCTTGATAAACGAGTTAGCCATCATTTTCGATAAGCTGGGTATTGATACTCTTGAAGTTCTTCAGGCAGCTGGAACCAAGTGGAACTTCCTGCCTTTTCGTCCGGGGCTGGTTGGCGGCCACTGCATTGGCGTCGATCCCTACTACCTTACACATAAAGCGGAAATGCTGGGCTATCACCCACAGGTCATCCTTGCTGGGCGACGTATCAATGACGGCATGGCAAGCTATGTCGCGCAGCAGACTGTTAAGCAGATGATCGATGCAGGTAGTTCTATCAAGGGGGCAACGGTAATTGTGTTGGGGCTTACTTTCAAAGAGAACTGCCCTGACTTGCGCAACTCTAAAGTGGCCGATGTTGTGAGTGAACTGCGCGAATATGGTTGCAACGTTATTGTGCATGACCCAATTGCTTCTAGGGCAGATGCAGATCGTGAGTATGGAGTCAAGCTAACCGATTGGGAGGCTTTGCCGAAAGGTGAAGCTATTGTAATAGCTGTAGCCCATGAAAAATACTTGGCCATGGGCTTAGAAGGTATTCTCACTAAAGTAAATGACCAAGGGGTTGTAATGGATCTGAAATCTGTATTTTCATCTGATGATATTAGTAAGTTGGGATATCGTGTATGGCGGCTATGAATATTATTTATAGCCAGCCTGTTATTCTCTGTGGTGGTTCTGGCACGCGCTTGTGGCCTCTTTCTCGGACTGGCTTTCCCAAACAGTTTCTGTGCCTGACCGGTGCAGAAAGCCTGTTTCAGCAAGCCACGAAACGATTAATAGGTTTGGGCGGGGACAATATTCATGTGGCTGACCTCCTTGTGGTGACAGGTGACGCCCATCGTTTTTTAGCACTTGAGCAGCTGCGTGAAATCGGCGTCGAGCCGGGTGCAGTCCTGCTTGAGCCAGTGGCCAGAAACACCGCGCCAGCACTTACATTGGCGGCGTTGGCTGCCGTGGAGAATGGCGCCGACCCTGTGCTGGTTGTAACGCCGGCAGACCAGGCCGTGGCAGATACCGGGGCGTTTAACGGAACCATGCACGATGCCATACACCAGGCGGCAGATGGCAGCATTGTGATTCTGGGCGTTACTCCTAGTCATCCTGAAACTGGCTACGGCTACATCCAAGCCGTTGTTGCGCCCGCGCCCATCTTGGTTGTCGAGCGGTTTGTCGAAAAACCCGATGAAGCCACAGCCATGCAGTACTTGTCGGAGGGCGGCTATTACTGGAATGCCGGTATGTTCGTGCTCAAGGCATCTGTCTGGCTTCAGGCTGTAGAAAGCTTCCGGCCCGATATTGCGGCCACCGCCCGTGCCGCTTGGGCCCAGCGGAGCAGTGATTCAGCATTTATCCGCCCCGGTACAGCCGAGTTTGCTGCCGTCCCCAGTGACTCCATTGACTACGCCGTCATGGAGCATTGTCCGGGAAGTCGATTCCCCATCCGCATGGCCCAGCTTGATGCCGGCTGGAGTGATCTGGGTGCTTGGGATGCCGTATGGAACGTGTTGCCCAAGGATTCAGACGGAAATGTCTATGTGGGCGATGTGTTGGCCGTTGATTGCCATAACACCTTGGTACATGGCACCAGTCGCCTGGTGGCCATGGTTGGTGTTCAGGGTTTGGTGGTGGTGGAAACCCCCGATGCTGTGCTGGTGGCCGACCAGTCGCGCGGCCAAGACGTCAAGCACATCGTCAATGCTCTCCAGCAGCAAAAGCGCGAAGAACACACCCTGCACCGCAAAGTCCACCGCCCTTGGGGCTGGTATGACAGCGTTGACGAAGGCGGGCGCTTCAAGGTCAAGCGCATACAGGTCAAGCCCGGTGCCAGCCTCAGTCTGCAAAAGCACCATCATCGCGCTGAGCACTGGGTTGTTGTCAAGGGGACGGCAGCAGTTACCTGTGGCGACAAAAAGCAGCTGCTCACCGAGAATCAGTCCACGTATATTCCTTTGGGCGAGGTGCATCGTTTGGCTAATCCCGGCAAGATTCCGCTGGAAATTATTGAAGTGCAATCGGGCAGTTACTTGGGCGAAGACGATATCGTCCGTTTTGAAGACCACTATGGGCGCAACCATCTATGAGTACCCATCCCAAGATTTACGTTGCTGGCCATCGTGGTATGGTGGGATCTGCCATCGTGCGCCATCTGCTGGCCCAAGGCCACTCTGCTGATCGTATTGTTACCCGCACTCATACAGAACTGGACCTCACTGATCAGGCCGCTGTCAACGCGTTCTTTATGCGCGAAAAACCTGATCAGGTTTATCTGGCCGCTGCCAAGGTGGGCGGTATTCATGCCAACCACACATACCCAGCCGAATTCATCTACCAAAACCTGATGATGCAGGCCAACGTCATTGACGCAGCCTTTCGCAATGGTGTGCAAAAGCTGCTGTTTCTGGGATCCAGTTGCATCTACCCCAAACTGGCCTCCCAGCCTATGCGGGAAGATGCTCTGCTGAACGGTACCTTGGAGCCAACTAACGAGCCCTACGCCATCGCCAAGATTGCCGGCATCAAGCTCTGCGAAAGCTATAACCGCCAGTATGGGCAACGCTACGGGGTTGACTATCGAAGCGTCATGCCCACCAACCTTTACGGTCCTGGCGACAACTACCACCCACAAAATTCCCACGTCATTCCTGCGCTTATCCGTCGCTTCCACGAAGCCAAGACAAGCCACGTGCCCAGCGTTGCCATCTGGGGCACCGGTACCCCCAAGCGCGAATTTCTGTACGTGGATGATATGGCTGCTGCCTGCGTGCACGTCATGAATCTGGGTGAGGCTATCTACGCGCAGTACACCCAGCCCATGCTCAGTCACATCAACGTGGGTTGCGGGTACGACATCACCATTAAGGAACTGGCCGAAACTATTGCCAAGGTTATCGGTTATGTGGGCGACATAACCTTCGACCCCAGAAAGCCCGATGGTACTCCACGCAAGCTGATGGATAGCACTCGCCTCAACGCTCTGGGTTGGTGGGCCAAGGTGGATTTGGAGGCAGGTTTGGTAAAATCCTACGAAGATTTTTTGAAGAATCACACTGTGCAGCCCTAATGGACCACAAAATGAAAGAAAAGCTGAAAGTTGCTCTTATAACCGGCATCACCGGCCAAGATGGAGCCTACTTGGCCGAATTCTTGCTGAACAAGGGCTATGTTGTCCACGGAATCAAGCGCCGTACCAGCTTGTTCAATACGGATCGTATCGACCACCTTTATAGAGATCGTCACGAAAAGGGGGGCCGTTTTTTCCTGCATCATGGCGACATGACAGATAGCTCCAGCCTCATTCGCATCATCCAGCAGACACAACCGGACGAAATCTATAACCTTGCGGCACAAAGCCACGTAGCGGTTAGCTTCGAAGAACCGGAATACACCGCTAACTCCGATGCACTGGGTACCCTGCGCATTCTGGAGGCTATCCGTATTCTCGGTCTAGAAAAAAAAGCCCGATTTTATCAGGCTAGTACCAGTGAGCTCTACGGACTGGTACAGGAAATCCCCCAGAAGGAGACCACCCCTTTCTACCCGCGTAGCCCCTACGCAGTGGCCAAGCTTTACGCCTACTGGATCACCGTCAACTACCGCGAGGCCTACGGCATTTATGCCTGCAACGGCATTCTCTTCAACCATGAAAGTCCCATCCGTGGCGAGACCTTCGTTACACGCAAGATCACTCGCGCTCTGGCGCGCATCAAGCTGGGCCTGCAAGGTTGTTTATTTTTGGGCAACATGGATGCCAAGCGTGACTGGGGCCATGCTAAAGACTATGTTGAAATGCAGTGGCTTATGCTGCAGCAGAGCCAAGCCGAGGATTTCGTCATTGCCACTGGCGTGCAATACAGTGTGCGCGACTTTGTCAATGTCGCTGCCCAAGAACTTGGCATGGTCGTTCGCTGGGAAGGTGAAGGTGTGAACGAAAAAGGCTTTTGGATAACCCCCGAGAGCGACAAGCTTATCGTTGCCGTCGATCCGTACTATTTCCGCCCCACCGAAGTAGAAACCCTGTTAGGTGATCCATCCAAGGCTAAAGCTAGGCTGGGCTGGACGCCCAAGACTGTCTTCGAAGAACTCGTGGCCGAAATGGTGCGTGAAGACCTCAAGTCCGCTGAGCGCGATGAACTCATCAAAGGCCACGGCTATAAGTCCATGGACTACAACGAGTAAAAAAAGCCCAGAGAATTCACGCGATGAAGTGAGCCGTTTATTGACAATGCCCAACAGTATTGCTCAATAAGTGAGCAGAACTACAGCGTTCATGTTCGCTCTAAGTTATTGCGGGTAAGCGACGAATGATTTTTGAGCGTGTTGCACATTGAATGAATAAGGAATTTCATGACTGATCTAGCTTGCTCTCAAGATAAGCAGGTATGTGTTCTTGGCTTGGGTTACGTTGGGCTGACACTCGCTGTAGCAATGGCTGACGTTGGCTTTAAAGTCTTGGGCGTTGAAATTAGAGATGAGGTGCTGACCTTTTTGAATAAGGGTGAGGCGCATTTCCACGAACCAGGTTTGCAAGAGCGTTTGCGTCGCGTGATTCGATCAGGTCATCTGCAATCCGCCAAGCGTATTCCTGACAGTTGGTCCGGAAGTGTCTTCATTATCACCGTCGGTACGCCTCTTGATGCTCAAGGACGCTCGCGCCTAGACATGGTTCAGAATGTGGCTCGCGAAGTTGCAGATCATATGAACGGTCAATCGCTTGTTATCATGCGCTCCACGGTCAAGCTGGGTACGACCCGTAAGGTCGTACTGCCATTGCTTGCGACGAGTGGGAAGTCGTTCGATTTGGCTTTCTGTCCCGAGCGAACCCTCGAAGGGAAGGCGCTGACTGAGCTGCGTCAATTGCCCCAAATTGTTGGTGGCTTGACCAGTCAAGCTGCTGTCCGCGCATCACAGCTTTTCCAATTTATTACACCTACCGTAGTACGGGTCAGCAGTTTAGAAACGGCTGAAATGATAAAGCTCGTCGACAATGCGCAACGCGATGTTGCTTTTGCCTACGCTAACGAAGTAGCGCGTGCCTGCGATGCGATTGGCGTCAGTGCTGCTGAAGTCATTCAGGCTGGGAAGTTGGGCTATCCCAGAACTAATTTGCCTATGCCTGGTCCAGTCGGGGGGCCTTGCCTTGAGAAAGATTCGCACATCTTGGCGGAAGGTTTGAGTGATCTCGGGATTAATCCCGAGATCACTCTGGCTGCGCGTCGCACCAACGAGAATCAACCCGGAGAGGTTGTTGCGCACTTGAGAAGCTATACAGATGCTCTGATTGGCTTCTCGAAGAAACCCATCATTACGTTAATGGGTCTGGCTTTTAAGGGGCAGCCTGCTACGGACGATCTCAGGGGCACTATGGCCAGACCTGTCTTCGCCCGCTTGCGTGAGTCTTACCCAACCGCGGAATTCCGCGGTTTTGACGCAGTGGTTGGCGCTCGTGATATCGAAGACTTTGGTCTTGTTTCAGCAACGTCGCTGCAAAGAGCCTTCAAGGACGCTAGTCTGGTTTTGATACTTAACAATCACTCTGTCTTCGGTGAGATGGATATTGAGGAATTGGCAAAAGAGATGCAAGCGCCGGGACTTATCTATGACTTTTGGAACTTCTTTAAGACTGCGGATCTTCACCTGCCAACCAGCATCTCTTATATGGCCTTGGGTAGCCACGGCCAAGTGAGATCGTACTCAATTTAACTTTTGCGAATAGTTCGAGCTCTGAAAGGACGCATCTTGAGGATACTTGTCACAGGTTCTGCAGGTTTTGTTGGTGGCTATTTGGTGCGTGAGTTGTTATCTCAAGGCCATGATGTTACTGGCATCGATAACTACTCAAAATACGGTCCCGTAACACGAGACTATGACGATCACCCAAGTTACACCTTTGTGCATGGCGATTGTAAAGATGTGAGTTTGATGAAAGATCTGGCGTTGGGGTGTGATCAGATCATTGCAGGTGCCGCAATGATTGGCGGCATTACTTACTTCCACGAGCATGCCTATGATCTACTGGTAGAGAATGAGCGAATCATTGCCTCGACTTTTGATGCCGCTATCGACGGGTTCAAAAAAGGGCGCATCAAAAAGATAACGGTCATTTCGTCCAGTATGGTCTTTGAGAGTTGTGACATCTACCCAACGCCGGAGGGAGCGGTTCTTACCTGCCCCCCGCCTCTGAGCACGTATGGCTTCCAAAAGTTGGCGACCGAGTATTTCGCAAAAGGTGCACATGAACAGTATGGCTTGCCGTACACTATTGTTCGCCCCTTTAATTGCATCGGTACTGGTGAGGGTAGGGCACTGTCTGATAAAGAGATACTCAGTGGGAATGTGAAATTGGCTATGTCTCATGTCCTTCCAGATTTGGCGCAAAAGGCGCTAAAAGGACAAAAGCCATTGCACATTCTGGGTGCCGGTAATCAAATTCGTCATTACACTCACGGCAAAGACCTTGCGAGAGGCATTCGGCTGGCGGTGGAGTCCAATAACGCACTAAACGAGGACTTCAATATAAGTACATCGAGGTCGACCAGTGTGTTGGAGCTGGCGAATATGGTTTGGAGTGAAATCAACGGCAGTGAGCCATTTGATTTTGTGTCCGATCCTGCGTATGAGTACGATGTGCAGAAACGAGTTCCCTGCACCAAGAAAGCAGAAAGAGTGCTGGGTTTTAAGTCCGAGATATCTCTGGAGGAGGGTGTTAAGGAGGTTGTTGCGTGGATCCGAGAGCAAATTCAACTAGGAAAAATGTAAGGCTTCGTCGCAGAAATGAGTAAGCCCCTCTTTAAGTTACTAGTCATCGGCAGTTTGTATCCACACTCGGCGCACTCCGTACGTGCTGCCAATATCGTGATTTTTGAGCTGCTCAGGGCACTTGCTCGAAAAGCTGATTGTCGAGTTGGTTATTTACTCGTTCGCCGCGCAGCGGATCCGGACCCGACAGAGACCGAGCTTGCTGGGCTAACTGAATTGGAATGTGTTGGTGTTGAAGTATTAACTCCAATCCAAATACCAACTGGGGCCGAGCCTAGATCTACTTGGCTCAAACTATTATCAGTGCGTCGTTCGGATTTCTATCCGGATTCAATTCATGGAGATCTTGTATATTCTGTTGTTAGGCAGTATTGCCCTGACATGTGTATTGTGCCTTGGTCGGAGTGGTTAACTGCACTTTGTGCGGACTTCCCCATAAAGAAGTTCGCGTATTATGGGAATCCAGATCACAAGGCAGGGGCATGGCGTTTGGCGTTTGACCGCCGCCACGGCATATCAGGTTTGTCGAGGTTCCGTTCAAAAATTGGATTGAGGTTTCTTGAAAAAGAGCATTTCAAGGTGATGAGTTGCTACGATCTACTTGGTAATGTCGCAGCTAACGATGCGGCGTACTATGCAGACAAAGGTCATCCCAATGCCTTTTATATCCAGAATTTATGGATTGATCGTTTTTCTGATAGTTGGCAAGAAAGACGTCAGGCCGAAGTGGATGCATCAAAGCCAATAAAAATCATTGCAAATGTTGGCCAATTGGGGGCTACGGCTAATCGGTATGGTTTAGAGATGCTGGGCGGAAGTATTGCGCCTATGCTTCGGGAACGTATGCGTGGTTTAAGATACGAATTACATGTCTTGGGGCGGGGCGACTTGTCCCCGTCCTTGGCAAGACAGCTGGCGAGCCCAGAAATAGTAATACGAGGCTTTGTTGATGACATTGATGAGGAAATGTTCGAGTCAGCGGTTTTTCTTTGCCTTAATAACGCGAGCCCATTTAAAGTGTGCCACACGCGCTATTTGCATGCTTGGTCACTCGGGATGTGTGTCGTAGCGCATCGTGACGTGGTCCTGTCGATGCCTGAAATGCAAAATAGAGTAAACTGTCTGCTTGGTACTGACGCTTCTGATATTGCTGCGTTAGTTCATGATGCCGTCGTGCAGAAAGACTTGCGTGATCGTATAGGGGCTGGTGGATATGCAACATTTCGGCATTACTTCACTGCGGAAGCTGTTTCGGAGCGGATCTGGGGTTCCATTGATAAGATGATTGAGTAATTTACCAGTCTTGACCTTGAGCATCAAATGCTTAGCAGATAGTCCTGCGCTATCTTGACATGTGGATTTAGTGTCTGGAGGCTGTTTCTTTCTTCAGGCTATCGTTGATAGGGGCTGCGGGGCATATGTTGTTTTTCATGCCGGGTTTACCTCGCGGAGAGGCTGGAGCTTTGTTATGCAGGCAGACCGGTGGTTGTTTGCACTTGGGGTCCGTGTGTAGTGGCTAGTGCGGGAACTGAGTCTATGCTTGTCGCGGCCATAAGGCTTTGTCGGCGTAGTCCCAATTATTTTATTAAACAGCCTAGAAGAAGTTCGAATTGAAAGCTCTACTGAGAAGATATTTGCCCCCGGTGTTTCTGAATATCGTTCGTAAGCTCCGCGATGGCTTGCCGCTCTGGGCGTTGACGCGCAAGGGGCGCTGGATCCGACGCGAGTATTGGCAGTTCGGGCAAGATCAGCGCAGCTTTGTCTTCATGAGCATTGCCCGCTTTCTTCACATCAATCGTCCCGTTCCTGGGTATTACTTTGAGTTCGGTTGCAACGAAGCCAATACCATGAGAAAAGCATGGGACCATTTTCAGCACCTTTTTGACTTTACCTACGTTGGTTTCGATTCCTTCGAAGGCCTGCCGGAGATTGCGGAGGTCGATCAGCAGCCGATTTGGGAAAAGGGCAAACTTGCTTTTGCGGAGGAGCGTTTCATCAAGCGTGTGCTCGATCATGGTATGCCAGTAGACAAGCTCATGGCTGTCAAGGGTTTCTATGACGCCTCGCTGACAGCGGATCTCAAGGCTAGTCTGTTGCCGACCAAGGCGGCCGTTATCTACATAGACTGTGATTTGTATGTGTCTACGGTCCCGGTCCTTGAGTGGATTGTGGACTTTCTGCAGGTGGGCACTGTCATCGTCTTCGACGATTGGTACTGCTTCCATGGGGATCCGCAGCGTGGTGAACAATTGGCTTGGAACGAATTTATGCAGCGTCATCCCGAACTTCGTTTTTCAGAATTTGTGAGGACCAACGAAGCGGCGTCTTTTATTTTCGTTGGTCATCAGTAAGGTGGTTTCCTTAGGATGGGGCCAAGACCTAAGATTGTTATGTGCTTTTGCCTGTATTCGTCATGACTAGTCGTCACCTGATAAGCCGTGTCTCGATCAATCTGGGCGCCAGCCTGCTGCAGGGCTTGCTCGGGCTTGCGTTGATGCCTATGGCGACCTTTGTACTCGGACCGCAAGACTACGGTATTTACGGGATGGTGGTTGTGGTGATGAATCTGGTCGTTGCCGTCTGCGAGACAGGCTCGGCTCATGTGCTTTACGGCCATTTCCATGCCCTCAATGATTCCAATCGGGCCCGGTTGCAGTCCACGTTACTGGCTTTGGCCTTGATGTTGGGCTTGCTGATTGCGCTTGGGGTCTTGTCGTATTGGTCAGCATTGGCGGGCTGTATCCCATTGCTTTCAGAGTTGATACCAGTTGAGGTATGGTTGCTGTGTTTCACGCTTCCACTGAAGGCCACGTGGGCTATCATGAGTCCTATCCTGATCCTGACGCAGCGTAGCGAGTGGTTGGCGGCAAGTTTGTTGGTCCAGTCGGTCGTTAATGTGTTGGTGATCTTGGTGTGCTTGTATCTGTTCGAGACAGGGCGCTCTGCCCTTTTCTGGGGGCAGTGGGCCGGTATGCTCGTCAGCTTGGTTGTACCACTGATACTTCTGCGCCGCTCTTTGTGGGCGCCGCTGGACATGCGTTGGTTGCGGAAGGTGCGTGGCGTCGCATTTGGCGCTTGGTTTGCCGGGCTTATTGACAATATCAGATTAATCTTGGAGAGCACTCTTACCGTAAAAGCAGTCAGTGCTGAAGCTTTGGGTAACTTCAATCATGCACGCCTCTATCAGGGTTTGATGACGCAGGGAACCAATGCATTTGCCAATGTCCTATGGCCTATTGCACTCAAGGAGGCGCAGCTTGCGAATAGTTGTTTCCCGCGTATAAAGCCGGTCTGGGATTTTGTCTATGCGGGCTTGGCCTGCGTTGGGGGTGGGGCTGTGTTCCTGGGAGATGAAGTGGTAAGTTTATTAACTCATGGAAAGTTTGTTCAGGCGGGGGCCTGGTTGCCTTGGCTCGTTGTGTATGTTCTATTGCAGAATGCGGGCAAGCCTGCGACAGCTGTGCTCTATGCTGCCAAAAAAGGTAATCTCTATTCAAGTATCCGGATATTCACCGTGTTGGTAGCGATACTGGCGCTGTTGCTGCTGGTTCCGTTATACGGTGTTGAGGCTGTGCTGGTTGTTTATATCGCCGAAATGATAATGATGCGTGTGTGTCTGGTGTTGGCCGCTCAGCGCATAGGTGTTGTCCCTTTTCAAGACCAGTGGGTTGTCGTAGGTTGTTTGATAACCGTTATTTGCTGGTACATCGAGCGGGCCGTCGACCTGTCGCTTGCTGATCGTTGTGTAGTGGTCGTGGGGTTGTCATGCATCGTTCTGTCTGCGCTGCTTATGTCGATGCGTATAAGGTTTGGGCAAGATTGGCGGCGCTGTCTGCGTGGCCCCAAAGATCATAAATCCGAGGAAACACATGTTTAGATGCGCCCTTTGCTCTGGCCAAGATGTGCGAGAACTCCTGCTAATTGATCACCCGGACCGTTTTGAACAGAGCATAGGCATTGAGCCGAAAGATTATAGGCGAAGCTGGGTCGAATGCCTGCAATGTGGGGGCGCTACCAACGTTCTGCCAGAAGAATCTTCTTTTCGTCTCAAAAAGTTGCGCTCTGCCTATTACGAAGTTGATTTCATGGGCTCGGATATTGGAGAAAAATATCATCGAGTCATGTCCATGCCTGCCGGCAAGTCGGACAATGCAGGGCGTGTGGCCCGCGTGATGGACTTCGTGCGGCGCTGGTCTGGGGCATTTTCACTCCCCCGGATTATGGATATAGGTGCCGGAACTGGTGTGTTCCTCTCCCGTCTAGTAGACCAGACGGGAGGGGCGTGGCATTACTTGGGTGTTGAGCCTGACCCTCGTGCAGCAGCTCACCTGAGGCAATTGGAGAAATTTGCGGTGGTTGAGGCCATGTACCTCGGTCAGACTGATCTGCGGGGATTTAACCTCGTGACTCTGAATAAAGTCTTGGAACATATCGAACAGCCTTTGCCGTTCCTGTTACAGGTTATTCAGAGCTTGGTGCCAGAAGATGGTTTGCTCTATGTTGAGGTCCCCGACAAATTGACGGCGCGGCTTCGTTCGCCGCAGGACAATATCCTCGGCTCCTTGCACTGCCATCTGTATGACCTCACCAGTCTGGGGCAGCTATTGCGGCGTGCCGGGCTGGAGTTGATGTGTGTAAACCGCGTTGCCGAGCCCAGTGGTAAGTTATCGGTTTATGCTTTTGCGGCACCGGCAGAGAGTGTTGAAAAAAAAGGGTTGCCTCATGAATGATCAAAGTATCACCGTCATTGCCGAGATTGGCTCGGTGCATGATGGCTCCATCGGCAATGCGCTTAAGGCCGTTGAGGTGGCTGCCGCTTGCGGTGCTGATGTGGTTAAGTTCCAGACCCACATTGCCGAAGCCGAGACTCTTGCCGATGCACCCATGCCCTCGTACTTTAAGGGAGAGCCACGCATGGAGTATTTCCGTCGCACGGCTTTCAGTCTGTCACAGTGGAAGCAGATAGCACAGCAATGCATCGAGCATGGTGTGCGTTTTCTCTCCTCGCCGTTCTCGCTGGAAGCTGTGGATCTTCTGGAAGAGGTAGGCGTTGAGCTCTACAAGATCCCTTCGGGTGAGGTCAGTAACGTGCCGCTCCTAGAGCGGGTTGCCGCTACGGGTAAGAAGGTTTACCTTTCTTCCGGCATGAGCAACTGGGCTGAGTTGGATCAGGCTGTGACGGCACTGCGCAAGGGTGGTCCCTTGGTGGTGATGCAATGCTCGTCCGCCTATCCTTGTGCGCCAGAGCGCGTCGGCCTCAACGTGATGCTGGAGATGCAGAGGCGCTATGATCTGCCTGTTGGCCTGTCAGATCATACTCTTGGTCATGCGGCCTGCATTTCGGCTGCTGCGCTGGGGGCCACGGTAGTGGAGAAGCATTTTACCTTCTCACGTTTGATGTACGGCAGTGACGCCAAGCACAGCATGGAGCCGGATGAGTTCAAGGTCTTCTGCTCCCATGTCAAGGAGGCCGCAATCATCCGCGCGAACCCGGTTGATAAGGATAACCTGCAGGACTACCGCGATATGAAGATCGTCTTTGAGAAGAGCGTAGTGACCGCCCGTGCTGTGCAGGCGGGGCAGTCCCTGCAGGCTGCCGACCTTGCCTTCAAGAAGCCTGGCGATGGCATTCCCGCTGCCCGTCATGCCGAGTTGTTGGGCCGGCAGGTGCGCCACGCCCTGACGCCTGACCACAAAATTACTTGGGAAGACCTTAAGTGAAGAAAATTTGCGTCGTCATCGGCTCGCGGGCCAATTACAGCAGCATCAAATCTGCGATGCGCGCCATCTATAAGCATCCGGATCTGGATCTCCAGATCATTGTTGGGGCGTCCGCCATCTTGGACCGCTATGGCGCCGTGATCAATCTCATTGAGGAGGATGGGTTCACCGCTTCGGCCCGTGTCCATATGCTGATCGAAGGTGAGACGCCTGCTACCATGGCCAAGTCCACAGGTCTTGGTCTTCTGGAGCTGCCTACCCTCTTCGAGCAGATGAAGCCTGATGTGGTACTGACGGTCGGTGACCGTTTCGAGACCATGGCCACCACGCTAGCTGCGGCGTACATGAACATTCCGGTGGCCCATACCATGGGCGGTGAAGTTAGCGGCACTATCGACGAAAGCATTCGTCACGCGGTTACCAAGTTTGCCCACATCCATTTCCCGGCCTGTGAAGGTGCGCGCGAGCGCATAATACGTCTGGGCGAGATGCCTAAGCATGTGCATATGGTGGGCTGTCCGCGTATCGATCTGGTGGCCGATATCCTTAACGCACCTGAGATCTCGCTCGAGTCTGCGCTTTTCGACAGGGGTGTCGGAGAAATGCTTAACTTCGACCATCCATTTGTGCTTGTGTCCCAGCACCCGGTGACCACGGAGTATGGTGCGGGTGAAGCTCAGATCACGATGACTCTCGAAGCCATCCGTGAGCTTGATTTGCCAGCCATCGTACTTTGGCCTAACGCTGACGCGGGCTCGGACGACATTGCCCGTGGCATCCGCAAGTGGCGCGAGCGCAAGCTGGACCGGTACATGCATTTCTTCAAGAATCTGCCAATCGAGACCTATGTGCGTTTGATGCGAAAAGCGGCCTGTCTAGTTGGCAATTCCAGCAGCGGTATTCGCGAAGGGGCCTTTATTGGCACGCCGGTTGTTAACATCGGGACCCGGCAGACTGCTCGTGACCGTGGCAGCAATGTGCTGGATGTGCCCCATAGCAAATATGAGATCAAGGCAGCCATAGCCCAGCAGATGAACCACGGCCCTTACGCCATGGAGCCCATCTATGGCGATGGCCGTGCGGGTCAGCGCATCGCCGAAATTCTTTCCACTGAGGAGGTGGATGTGCAGAAATGCATCACCTATTGACCCCGGGCGATTGAGATATGAGCATTGTTGCGGTTATCCCGGCGCGGGGGGGGTCCAAGGGTATCCCGCGCAAGAATCTTATGCAGATCGCCGGTCGGCCGCTGATTGCCTATGCCATCGAGGTTGCGCGGAATGCCGACTCCGTAGACCGTGTGCTGATCTCGACCGACGATAGCGAGATTGCCGACGTCGCGCGTGAACTGGGGGCAGAGGTGCCATTCCTGCGCCCCCCGGAGCTGGCTGAGGACACGGCCCCCATGCTAGGGGTATTGAGCCATGCGTTGGCATGGCTGGAGTCTCAGGATGTGGCAGTGGAAGCGCTTGTTCTGTTGCAGCCTACCTCGCCGTTACGCACGGGTCAGCATGTCGAAGAGGCTATAGCATTGTTCCGCTCGGCTCCTGCCAGCAGCGTTGTCAGTGTGGTGGAAGTGCCGCACCAGTTCAATCCAGTTTCGGTGATGAAACTTTCTGCTCAGAGGACTCTTGCTCCCTTTCTTGAGGATCAGGTCATCGCTACTAGGCGGCAGGATAAGCCCAAGGCCTATGCCCGCAATGGACCGGTGGTGCTCGTCTGTCATCCGGACACGCTTCGTTCCGGCGAACTCTATGGAGAAAGGTGCGTGCCCTATCTCATGTCGGAAAAAGACTCTCTGGACATTGATACCCCAGAAGACCTGACCCTAGCTGAGCAAGTTTTGCTCGACCGGAGGCGCTGAATGGAAGCAGTGCTGTGTCGTCTCAGGCGCTTGGTTGAAACTTCACATCATCTGCGTGCTCCCTTGATGTTACTGCGCAAGCTTTGGCGCGATCGGAGGTGTATTGGGCGCATTGCAATTGATTTGCTTGAGACGTATCGTGCAACAAACTTTCTGCGGCTGGTCCCGGTAACGAGTATCGGACGGACTCTGAATCTATATGCTGTTGATGACGATTCCATCTATGGGTTGAAGCTGATGGCGTTCATCAGCCAAGCTCTGCGCTTGGAGGGCTGGCAGATCCAGGTGGTGCTGCGTAACCGGTCCATGATATTGGGGCGAGCCTACTTCAGAGCTTTCGGCATTCGTCGTTTTGCTTATCTGGAGGACCATTGTCTCGCCGACGATGAGCGTGCGTTTTGCGGGCTTAAGGCGCAGGAGTTTCTGGATGGACCACTGAGCCTGCAAGGCATCAAGGCTTGGACTTTTGAAGGCTGCTGGATCGGTCCGCAAATTATTTCGACGCTGTCGCGCATCCGGTTTGAAGGCAGTGTAGATTTTACGAATCCGGAAGTCCGGCGTTGCCTGCGGGGACTGCTTGTGTCGACGCTGGAGCATGTGCTTCGTGCTCGCAAGCTTATCGAACAGCACCCTGCAGACTTGGCGCTAACCATTGAGGCTAACTATGCTGTATTTGGTCCCTTGGTAGATGTGGCTATCTGCCACGGCTGCAACGTCATCCAGATGGTTCAGCCGTGGAAAGACGACGCACTGACCTTCCGGCGCATAACCCCGGTTACCCGGCGCGACCACCCCTCGTCGGTTGCTCGGAATACGTTGGATTTTCTGGTGCTGCGGCCTTGGACAGACCGCGAACAGCAGGTGCTGGACCAGATGTTCAAGGACCGTTATGGCGGGCGCTGGTTTCTGCAGGAGCGCAACCAGTGCAATACCCGTTATTACACGCCAGATGAACTGACCCAGCGCTTCCGGCTTGATCGTGCCAAACCCACGGCCGTGGTATTTTCGCAAGTCTTGTGGGATGCCAACCTTTTTTATGGTGATGATCTGTTTGAGGATGCGGGCGAGTGGTTTGTTGAAACCGTTCGGGCGGCCTGTGCCAACCCGGCCCTGAACTGGCTCATCAAGCTGCATCCTGCCAATGTTTGGAAGCGCAAGTACGAGGGCATTACACAGGAGTATGCGGAGCAGGTGCTGATCGACCGATCCATAGGCACACTGCCAGATCACGTTATGCTCATTGCTGCTGACGACGACATCAGCACGCTTTCGCTGTTCGAGTTCATCGACTATGGTGTCACCGTGCGCGGTACCTCGGGCATGGAGCTGGTGTGTTTCGGTAAGCATTGCGTAACGGCCGGTACCGGGCGGTATTCGGGGTTGGGATTCACACTGGATAGCACGAGCCGTCAGCAGTACCTGCAGCGCTTGGCTTGCCTACACAAGCAGGCTGCCATGAATGACGAAGAAATTCTGCGCGCCAAGTGGCATGCTTACGCAGCTTTTGCGCTCCGGCTTTGGCCAATGTTGAGCGCAAAAGCTGAGTTCATGCACAGGGATCAGGGCAGAGATCCGATGGATCACAACTTGAGGCTTGTGGTGGCTTCGATCGATGAACTACTTCATCGGGGTGACTTGGCTGCCTGGGGCCGCTGGGCTGAAGGAGACGCGGTGGACTTCGTCTGCCACCAGCCCGAACTGGCTGGTTCAGCGGCGTGAGGGTCGTTCATCTGAGCCATACAGATGGTGGGGCTGGGGCAGGACGCGCAGTCTACCGCATCCATGCCGCCTTGTGTGAGTTGGGGGTGGATTCGCGCATGCTGGTCAGTCGGAAGCGCACAGCGGATCCCTCGGTACAGGCAATGTCCGGCTCCGGTCTTGGGCACTGGCGGGTCAGTGTGGCCGAGTACTTGGAGGCCCGTGCCGGGCGTGCGCTGGCGCGGGATGCCTCGGTTTTCCTGTCACCAGCACTGTACGGCTATTTCCACCCGATGCGCGCCGAAGTGGTACGAGGGGCCGATGTTGTGGCTATCTACTGGATCAACGGCGCCTTCATCACGCTGGAGAGCCTAGCAGGGATCAACAAGCCCCTAGTGTGGCGATTGTCTGATGTCTGGCCCTTCACCGGAGGTTGTCACTACCCCGGGACTTGTGAACGATTTGAAAATCAGTGTGGCGACTGTCCCCAGTTGCGTCAGCCTGGCCCGGAGGACGCTACACATCGCCTCTGGCTGCGTAAAAAGCACGCATGGCGTACGCTGGACATGACCGTTGTCGCCCCGAGCAACTGGATAGCCGGGTTGGCGCGACGCAGCTCGCTGTTTGCCGACTGGCGCGTTGAAGTTATTCCGACTGGCGTGGACCTCGAACGCTATTGCCCGGGGGATCGCTCGGCTGCCCGGGCTCGCTGGGGCTTGCCGCAGGACAGATTGTTGATCCTGTTCGGCGCCATGAGCCCGACGGACGACGTGCGCAAGGGCTATAGGGAACTCCGGAGAGCACTTGAGGTTGTTGCGCAGAGCCCGCTGGCGTCTCGCATACTGGCCGTGGTGTTTGGTAGCGACGTCCCCCTGCCGGCTGATCTGTTGCCCGTACCTGCCGTGTCACTGGGACGACTGGAGGGCGATGAGGTCCTGAAAGCGGCATACAACTGTGCCGACGTGGTGGTAGTGCCTTCACTGGAGGACAATCTACCCAATGTTGCGCTGGAAGCCATTGCTTGTGGTGCGCCGGTGGCAGCTTTCGATGTTTGCGGAATGCCGGACATCGTGACGGATAGCTGGAATGGTCGGTTGATTCCTCAAGCTGATCCGGAAGGCCTAGGGTGGGCGTTGGTGGAAATATTGTCGGATAGCAAGAGGTTGCTGACGATGCGTTTCAACGCACGGCAGCGTGCGCAGCAGAGCTTTTCTTTGAAAGACCAATCCAACGCTTACCGAGCACTTTATGAACAGATTCTTGCTCGGCGTCCGATCAAAGACAGTCAACATTCGAGTAGCGGGGGTCTCAATTGACACAAGAGAATTCAGCAAAGAGAAATGCCGAGGCAAAATCCCTTCAATGGACTGGTGATCTGGTTCAAAAGTTCTGGGACTATCAGTCTTTATTTCCGGAGCACTATTTCACCAGTTTATACGGCGATCGGATAGTGGGTGCTGTGCGCAACTACGTGCCTCGGAGGGCTCGAGTCCTTGATTATGCCTGCGGCACAGGTGCGCTAACAGGGTATTTGTTGCACTCAGGGTTTTCTGTTGGGGCCTGTGATCTTTCACCTGATTCGGTTGCGTATGTGCAGAAAAATTATGCCGGGCATCCGGCGTTTTGCGGAGCTTGGACAATCGATGATTTGCTCGCGGGCGAGGAGCGATTTGACGCCGTTGTCTTGGTCGAACTTATCGAGCATGTGGATGATACCGTACTAACGAAAGTAATGGCTGATTTACGTAAGCTTCTGGCGCCAGATGGCATGGTGATTATGACCACACCAAATGACGAGGACTTGGCTATCGAAATGGTGTATTGCCCTTGTTGTAATCACACATTCCATCGATGGCAGCACGTTCGTAGCTGGAATGGAAGAACTCTTGCCGCTTTTTTAGTCGCGCATGGCCTTGAATTAGTGTCTACGAATGAAATTGATTTCTCACTGAGTCAGAAAAATGGCTTTGTTCGCTACTATTTGCATCGTTTGTTCCAGACTGTACTTCGACGTAAGCAGCCACACCTGCTAGCCGTTGCCAAAATGGTGCAATACCAGAATGGTGTAATATAAAGAGGGAGTCAGCTTGAGTCGGTCATCTGAAGTATTTCGTCGTGTTTCATGAGCAATATTTTGAGCCCATCAATTTCGGTTATCACTGTTGTTCGCAATGGCGCGTCGGTCATTGCCGACTGTATCGACAGTGTGCTCGCCCAGCCGATCGAGGATTTGGAATATATCATCATCGATGGCGCTTCGACCGATGGGACACTGGAGATCATTCAGCGCTATGGCGACAGGATCTCGGTCTGCATCAGCGAGCCCGATCGGGGCTTGTACGACGCGATGAACAAGGGACTGCGTCTGGCTCGTGGTCGTTACATCCATTTCCTGAACGCCGACGACCGCTACGTGGCGCCGGATACCTTGACTAGTTTATTGCCACAGCTCGACGAGAGTACGGTCTGCTACGGTGCGATGATCTATCAGGAAGAGGATGGACGGCAGCGACGTCTTGGTTCACCTTTTTCGTGGGAACGGGAGTTGGTGGAATCGCACGTTCCGCAGCCGACGTTGTTCGTTCCAACACGTATGTATCGCGAGGTTGGCGAGTTTGATCTGAAATATTGCATCTCCGCCGACTATGACATGGTCCTGCGCCTTGCTAAGCGCTTTCCGGTTCGTTTCATCGAGCAGCCTGTGACTTTGATGATGGCCGGCGGTATCAGCTATGCGCAGATGGGACGTACTTTCAAGGAGTCCGCCCGAGTATCGATCAGCCACGGCCGTCCGGTCGGGCTTGCCTACCTAACCTATCTGCGCCACATGCTTACTTGGCAGATAGCGCGGCACCTGCCGGTATCATGCATCGAGTTCTTGCGCAGGTTGCGAGGTCGTATATGAGCATCAATGTTGCACATGTCATGCGTACTTACGGTATCCACGGCGGCGAAAGTCAGCTGGCGCAGCTGTTTAGTTCTTTTTCGGAACCGGGCTTTCAGCATTTCTTCTTCTTTGTCTATCGCGATGAAGTCTGCCAAGGGCACTTCTCGGCGATCCCTCAATTGCAAACGGAGACGCTGTTGGACTTGCGGTCCAAAGTCTTTCCGTCTCTGCGCAGGGAAATGCTGGCTCTCCTGTTTCTGCTTCCTATCCTGCAGGTCCGCCTGATTCTGGCTTTGCGAAGGAATCAATGCCGCATCTGTGTTGCCCATGGTGTACAGGGTGCCATGGTGGCTTGGCTCGCCGCGACATTTCTGCGAAAGGTGCGCTTTGTATACGTCCATCGGGGCACCAAGTCTGCGCAAGGCAAGAACCCCCTTTTTAAGTTGCTCTACCGTCCCTTCGATGTGATCGCCGGCGTTTCGCGCGCTTCAGCCGATTCATTGCGAGACCTTGCGCCCGGTAAAAAGCTGATTGCTATTGAAAACGGCATCGACTGGCAAGCAATTGAAGCCGAGCTCGGTCAATGCCCCACCGTAGCGCGTAGTGATCGTTTTGTCATCGTGTGCGTTGGCCGTCTTCTGCCTGCCAAGGGACAATCGCTGATTCTCGAGGCGTTCGCTGACGTACAAACTAAAGTGCCAGGTGCAGAGTTGTTTGTTATTGGCACTGGGCCTGATGCGGCAATCTTGCAGCGACGCGCCGAACAGCTAGGCATTTCCGACACCGTACGCTTCCTCGGTGATCGCAAGGACGTTGTATGCTTATTGGGCCAGAGCAATGTGTTCGTGCATGCGTCCGAGTCAGAGGGCTTAAGTAATGCGGTCTTGGAAGCTATGGCAGTCGGACTGCCCAGCATTGTGCTCGCAGCGCCAGGTGTCACTGAATGCCATGTCGAAGCGGAAACCGCGTTTGTCATTTCACGCTCACATGCCGAGCTGAGCGCGTGTCTGCTTCTGCTTGCGGTAGATCCGTTCTTGTGCAAGCGCATGGGCCAAGCAGCGCGAGCACGGGTTCGCGAGCACTATTCGATTGCTGAAAATTGCAAGCGCTATGCAGCGCTCTACTATCAACTCATCTCCCTCCAGAATTAGTGAGCTTTTGACATGTGCGGAATTTTAGGTGTCACCGGTGGTATGGCAGCGCGCACATCGAACGAGGACTTTTTCGACGCACTCGATCTGATTCGGCATCGCGGTCCGGATGGCGGCTCAGTATGGGGCGCATCTGGTATTTGCCTCGGTCACCGACGCCTAGCGATCATCGATCTGGCCCAGCGCGCAGATCAGCCAATGCATCAAGGCGAGTTGTCCATCGTATTCAACGGCGAGATCTACAACTTTCGTGAGTTGCGCGCTGAACTCTGCGCGCTGGGCCACACATTTAACACCAATTCGGACACCGAGGTACTGTTGCAGGCATGGCAACGTTGGGGGCCTGACTGCCTGACGCGTCTCGAAGGTATGTTCGCCTTTGCACTCTGGGACGGTGCCCAGGAAAAGTTGTTTCTTGCGCGAGATCGCTACGGTGAGAAGCCCCTTTTCGTCTATGAAAGTGCTGAGGGTATCGCCTTCGCTTCGGAAATGCCTCCGTTGATTCGTCTGTCTGGAGGTTCGCTTCGAGAGAACCGATCTGCCACCGGTCTGTTCTTCCTGTACTCGTATATTCCAGCGCCTTATGGCGCGTTTCAGGGAGTATGCCAACTCGAACCTGGATGCTGGATGGAGTGGAGCGCTCGGGACGGTGTTCGTCGCCACCGTTATTACAGCCTACAGGCAGAAATCGCTGTCAGTGCAGCGCAGTCTCAACCACGGTACGAGGATGCGTGCCATATGCTGAAATCGATGCTGCGCGACGCTGTGTGGCGGCGCGTAGAAACTGCGGATGTACCGGTTGCCAGCATGTTGAGCGGCGGAATTGACAGCTCGATTGTGACAATCTTGGCGGCGCAGGCAATGGTATCCACACATCAGCCTATGTCGGTGTACTCGCTCGGATTCCCCGAGGATCCGGGTTTTGATGAGACCGATTTTGCCAAGGTAGTCACGGCGACTTTGCCGAACGTACGGCATCGTATCGTCGAGGCGACGGAAGGCAGCGTCCTTCTTTTCGCCGGCGAAGTCCTCGACCGGCTCGGCGAGCCCTATGCCGATGCCTCTATCTTGCCGACTTCGCTGTTGTGCTCGCAGATCGAGGAAAAGGTTGTGTTGGGTGGCGACGCTGCTGATGAGCTGTTCGCCGGCTATGGTACCTATCCTTCCATTGTCGCCGGTAACCGTCTGCCCTCCTTGGTGCGCAGCCTGCTGGGCTTGGTGCCGCGCTATCCGAATCCGTCGGCGATACGCAATAGGCACTTGCGCGCGGTGGCGCTTTTCCATCGCCATCTGCGCGCCACGCCACTGCAAAGCTACCTAAGTTGGCGTAGCTACGCCGATGTGGACGTGCTGGCCACCTTGGGCATTGACACTTCAGCGTCCGCCGATTTTGCTGCAGCGCTGGACCCTAGTAGGGGCAGCTTGTTGCGTGATATCCAGGCACTGGACTTAGTATTCAACCTGCCGAATGACATGTTAAAAAAAGTGGACCATGCCGCCATGTTCCATAGTCTCGAAGTCCGCTTGCCCTTCCTCGACAGTAAGCTTGTTCATTGGGCGCTAGGACTTCCGGACGAGTACCGTCTGAGTGGTCGCACACGTAAGCGCATTCTGCGCGATGCCTTCGCCGACGTGCTGCCGGAGATAGTGTTGACGCGCGGCAAGATGGGCTTTCTTTTGCCTATTCGGCGTTGGTTCCGTGAGGGAAAATTGCGCGATGAGCTAGATGCGATGCTGAGCGCACAAACGGTATTGGACAACAAGGCCGCGCGCGCGATTCTACACGAGCATGCAGCAAGCCGCGCAGATTACTCTGTGCTACTATGGTCGATGTATGTCTACCTGCGCTGGTTGTCCAAGATTTCTGTGTGGGCTACGCATCATGTAAGGAGCAATTAAATTGTTAGCATGTTGCCATGGTTGGAAGCTTGCAAAGCATGTTCAATGTCAAGTTAATTTTCTGGCTTTGTGCGGCCTATTTTTTGCCTTTTCTGTATTGGCTGCATTGCGCAGCTACGGATGGTCGTTTAATGAGATTATTAATAATGGGTCGCCAACATGGGTTGCATTTTTAGGGTGTGGATTGTTGTTGGTGATTGTCTGTTTCTTTTTCTGGGTGGCACAGTCTTTACAGCGAGCGACTTATTTCTTGGGTTCCTCTGTAGCTCTTGGTGTGTTACCTGAAATACCGAAATTGCCATTTTTGAAGGATGTTACCCACATAGCTCTAATATTTTTCGTGGTTGCGAATTGGCGGTACTTATATCTTTTATTGCAAGTGCGTTCCTTAGCTGATCGTCGAATTAAAATCTATCTTGCATTCCTAAGCTTGGCAGTTTTCAGCGTAGTGATTAATTTTTTGCTAAGTGGTGATGTATGGCAACTTAAGGTAGGCGTATCAGGTCTACTGCTTCTTGTTTTCCTGCTTATGGCACTATGTGTAATTCTTTGGTCTTCAAGTTCACAAATTTACACACAGCTTCATAGAGGATTTCTCGATTCATCCCAGATTGCGGCGGCTTTGGGATTGGCTGCGATTATTTTATTACTTTCAACGCCTTACTCAACAGGCTTTGCTGGTGACGGTGCAAATACTCTTTGGGGCCTTGGTTATTTTGATCGACTGACTCTTTTAATGGAGACACCTAGCCTTACAGCGATATATTTTGTAGTGTCAATGACTTTTGCAATCCATGAAATAAGTAAAGAAGATAGAGATATAAGTAACATTTCAAGATTCAGCCTTCTTTTTATTCTATATGTATCGCCATGGATAGTAGCAGCGACTGGATCTCGGGTTGGAAGAATTTCTTTGGTCGTACTCGTTGTGACGGGACTGCTTTGGAAGCCTGTCAGACGGGCTACGCTAATCATGTTTCCTTCGTCGTTTGCAGCAACCTTATTGATGCTTGATTTTCAGTCATTCCCTAGTGCAGTGAAATTTATTATTGGGCATATTTTTCCAGATCCTTCCATTGTTCAGCAAATGGAAGGACTGAGACTGACCGGAAGATTTTTTGACGCAGAAGAGCGGGGTGAACTGTTCCGTCATGCGATTTCCATGATGGTAGAAGCCCCCTTGATAAATCAGCTATTTGGAATGGGTTATGGAGTATCAGGATATAGCTCTTCACCATACCCTAGGCCACATAACCAGTTTCTGGGAATGATTGTAGAAATTGGTATTTTTGGTTCCATTGCTTTGGCTCTTTTTTGGTTTGTTTGTGGTTGGCGCACCTTCTTTGCTGTTCCGAGGCTAACTTGGTCCGATAAATCCGCCTTATGGGTATTCTTCGTAAGCCTGATTGCGATTTTTGGGTTGGCTATTAGCTATCAAATCACAACTAAAGGATTGGTGTTGGTGTTCCTCTTTTTAATGTTCAGCTGGTCGGGTACGCGCAGTTGCAAATTGAGGAAGTGATGTCTAAGCCACTAAAAACTCTGATCTGGCATTGGGGACGACGCGGAGGAGGGCCGCGCTATACGCTCGAGCTCGCGCGTGTGCTGGCTACCCGCCAGGATATGGAGATATATTTGTCGCTCTCGCGACAGTCCGAGATCTACGCTGATTTCGAGTGCGTGCAATCAGCTGGCCGTTTTGATATCAATACGTACGAAGGCATCCTTCAATTCGGATTGCGCAGCATCAGGCTCCCCATGCTCAAGCGCCGTTTCGCCCGTTACATCCGGGAACAGAAAATTGACGTCGTGTTTTGCACCATGGACCATTTATGGGGTGCTTTCTTGGTGAGTGCAATTCGTGACTCTGACGCTGTTTACCTGTTGACTGTGCACGACGCTACCCGGCATCCTGGCGAAGATCAAGGCCAGCGGCGTTGGCTGCTGCGGCGCGACATAAATGCTTCTGATTCCGCACTCGTATTGACGCGCTCGGTCGGTCTATCGCTGCAAGCCAATTATTCCTATCCGGCAGACCGTGTCTTTCTGTCTGCCCATGGTCATTTTGGAGATGGCAGTGTTAATGTGGAAGTGCGCAGTCTTCCGACTGATAGGCCTGTGAGACTTCTGTTCTTTGGTCGTATTTTACAATACAAAGGTCTTGATTTGATGCTGGAGGTGCTGCCGCTGCTACGGCGTGAGTTCCCTGGACTTCAGTTGGAGGTTTGGGGTAACGGCGATATCAATCCCTACCAGTCAGCCATCGAGGCAGTTGGTGGTGTGCGCGTAGAGAATCGCTGGATCGAAGAATCAGAAATTCCTCAAATTTTCGCGTCCACGGATTTGGGCATGTTGCCGTACCGGGAAGCTAGTCAATCGGGGGTCGTGGCCACCGCATTCGCACTTGGCATGCCTTGCGTTGCCACGCCGGTACCCGGCCTATGCGAGCAGATTAGTGATGGTGTCACGGGTATCATTTCTAACGGCTTTGGTGCTGCTGAGTACGCGGAAGCAGTTGCCAGAGTCCTGCGAGACCCGGTGCTCTATACGCGCTTGTCGCAGAACTGCATCACAGTGACCAAGACGACGCTCAGTTGGGACTGCATCGGCCAATCGGTGGTAGACGCTTTGCGAGGTGCTTATGCCAAAGGTAAGCGCGGTAAGGAAAATTGATTATGTGCGGTATCGCAGGAGTCGCTTCATGCGAGCGAGCAATACATTCCAGCAAACTTGACCGAATGCGGGATACTTTAAGTCATCGTGGCCCCGATGGCGCGGGCAGTTGGATTTCCAGTGACGGTCGTGTCGGATTGTCACATCGGCGCCTCTCTATTCTGGATCTGTCTGCTGCTGGCGTGCAGCCAATGCATTCTAATTCTGGACGATATAGTATTTCCTTCAACGGCGAGATCTACAATTTTGCCGATTTGCGCAAGGAGCTTGAAGCCGCTGGTATGAGTTTCATTGGCCATTCGGATACCGAGATCATCCTAGGAGCCTGTGAACGATGGGGGGTTGTTGACGCTTTGCCGCGCTTGGCCGGTATGTTCGCTTTTGCTATCTGGGATGCCCAAGAAAGCACTCTGTACTTGGCACGTGACCGCGTCGGTATCAAGCCGTTCTACTACAGTCATCAGGACGGTGAGTTCAGCTTTGCCTCAGAGTTGCGGTCGCTGGTGAACTGGCGCGGTAGCCTTCCGCCGATCTCCAAGTGTGGGCTCAACGAGTATCTGCGTTTGGGATACGTCCCGTGCCCGTTGAGTATCTTTGAGGGCATCTGGAAGTTGCCGCCGGGGACCTATATGACTTGGCGTGCGGGAAAACTGTCTGAACCAAGATTTTTTTGGACTTACTTGGACGCAGTGTCCCGTGGCCGGGCATGTTCCTTCACTGATGAGCACAGCGCGCTTACCGAGCTTGAGCGTGTTCTTCGAGTTAGTGTCGCTCGCCATATGGTATCGGATGTTCCGCTTGGTGCATTTCTTTCGGGGGGTATTGATTCGAGCATTGTAGTCGCGCTGATGCAGGCACAAAGCATCCGCCCCATCCAAACATTTTCTATCGGCTTCAGCGCCGCCGCGTACAATGAAGCCAAGTACGCCGCACGCGTAGCCGCGTATCTCGGCACCGAGCATACCGAGCTGTATATTACAGATGCCGATGCGCGCCGTATTATCCCCTACTTGCCAGACGCCTATGATGAGCCGTTCGCGGACGTTTCGCAAATACCCACTATCCTAGTATCGCAGCTAGCTCGCAGCCAGGTGACGGTGGCCTTGTCCGGCGACGGCGGCGACGAGCTGTTTGCTGGTTACAACCGCTATATTTTTGTTTCTTCTTTCTGGCGCAAATTGCAGCGGCTGCCGCTTGGTCTTCGACGCATGGCTGCTGCTTGTCTGCGCTACCCAAGCGTGGCGCACTGGGATGCCTTCTTCAAGGCTGCTGGCTTGTTAATGCCCCAGTCACTGCAGCCAAATCTGCTCGGTCAAAAAATGCACAAGATCGGTGCTATCCTGCCTTCTGATTCGCTACTCGCGCTGCATAGCAGCTTGGTTGCACAGTGGGCGATTCCGCAAGCGGCTTTGAATCCCGAATGGCGTGGCGGTGAAGCGCTATGGAAGGAGATGCTGCAGGAGGACCCCTCGCTGACGCCGCCGATGCAGCAAGCGGTATGGGATGCGCAGACGTATATGGTGGACGACATCCTGACCAAGGTTGATCGTGCCAGCATGCGATTCGGTCTTGAGGCGCGTGTCCCGTTGCTCGATCATACTGTCGTCGAAACTGCTTGGCGCGTACCGGAAGTCATGAAGTTGCGTGATGGCCAAGGAAAATGGCTGCTGAAGCAATTGCTCTATCGGTATGTTCCACAATCGCTGGTGGATCGACCAAAGATGGGGTTTGGAGTGCCCATTGAGGCTTGGCTCCGTGAAGGTGTTCGTGATTGGGCAGAGACCTATTTAGATGAGAAACGCTTGCGCAGTGAAGGTTATCTTGATGCTGACGTCATTCGTCAAGCATGGCTGCATCATCAAAATGGCTCGAGTGAGAGTGGCGGTCCGCTATGGACTATTCTTATGTTCCAGCAATGGCTGGAACATTGCAGGACATGGCTATGATTTCCCGGCTCCCGTGGTGGGCAAAGCTATGCGCGAAGCTGCTACTTGCGCGCTTGCCTGTCCCTTACAGCCTGTGGCGTAAACTCAAGCTCTTCCGGCATGGCGAAATGAACGACCCTGCGCGGGCTATTCGTACCTTTGAAAATTATTATAGGCATGCTTGTGAGCATGCCGACATACAAGCTGGCTTTACCGTTCTCGAACTGGGTCCCGGTGACTCCATCCTTTCCGGACTCGTGGCGCGCAGCATGGGTGCAAGCCGAGCCTGGCTGGTCGATGCTGGTGCATTTGCAGACACAGATGTCGCTGCTTGTCACCGTACTTTGGATCTCCTTAAGCAGATTGGTTACGCTGATCTCAGTTTGGGTGATGCTGCCAGTGTTGATGAGGTGTTGAGGCGCGCAAACGTGACCTATCTCACCCGTGGTACGGCTTCATTGGCTGACATCCCGGATGCTAGCATCGACTTTTTTTGGTCGCAGGTCGTGCTGGAGCATGTGCCTTATGGCGAGTTTCTCGAATTTCTGCGTCAGTTGCGGCGTATCGTGAAATCCCATGGGATCGGTGTGCACAGTGTTGATTTCCGTGATCATTTGAGCAATGCTCTCAATAACCTGCGTTTTTCCCACGTAACTTGGGAAAGCCAAGCCTTTCGCAACAGTGGTTTCTATACCAACCGCATTCGTCCCGGTGCCATGCTCTCACTATTCAAGGACGCGGGCTTCGACGTGGAAGTAATCACCGAAACGCATTGGCCAGAAATACCGACCCCGCGTGCTGCCATGGTGGCGCCTTTCCGCGAGTTACCAGCCGCCGAGCTGAGCCTCGCTGAGTATGAGGTGCTGTTGTGGCCGAGGTGATTATGAATGCCCAACCCAAGCTGCTGTTTCTTGTTACCGAGGATTGGTACTTCTGTTCTCATCGTCTTCCACTTGCTGTCGCTGCACGTGAGGCTGGCTATGAAGTTACCGTTGTCACTCGTATCAATCAGTTTGCTGAAGTCATACGTGCATCTGGACTGAGGCTCGTCCCGCTCCAACGCATGCGACGCGCGGGAACGCACCCCTTGCAGGAGCTGGCTTCTCTTTGGGAGCTTTGGGGCATTTATCGCCGCGAGAAGCCCGACTTAGCTCATCATGTTGGCCTCAAGCCCGTCGTTTATGGCAGTCTCATTGCGCGATTGATGGGTGTGCGTGGCGTAATCAATGCGCTTGCTGGACTGGGATTTGTTTTTTCCTCAGGCCGATTATTTGCGCGGATATTGCGACCGGTTATCAAGGCCGTGTTTTTTTGTTTGCTCAAGCGAAGGAATATTCGCGTCATTGTACAAAACGAACGTGATCGTGATGTGTTGACCGAGGAGGTTGGTATCGACTCCCCCAGTGTTCGATTGATCCGTGGGGCCGGCGTGGATCTGCGCCTCTATAGCGGACGGTTGCCTAGCGTGCAGCCTCCGTTGGTGGTGTTGATTGCGCGTATGCTGTGGGATAAAGGGGTAGGTGACTTTGTCGAGGCTGCTACTCGTATTCGCGATGCAGGATGCCATGCTCGATTCGCTCTGGTGGGCATTCCTGATCCGGAGAATCCGACATCGGTGCCGGAATCGCAGCTTCGTGCTTGGAATGATGATGGCACCGTCGAATGGTGGGGGTATCGCGCTGATATCCCCGCAGTTCTGGAGATGGCGAGTATTTCTTGTCTTCCAACTTTCTACGGCGAAGGTGTGCCGAAGGCATTGATTGAAGCGATGGCCTGCAGTCGTGCAATTGTGACCACAGATATCCCTGGTTGCCGCGAACTGGTTGCTTCTGGGCGTAATGGCATTGTTGTGGCGCCACACGATGTGCCAGCATTGACCGCCGCGCTAGAGACTTTGATTCGCGATCCTGAGCGTTGTCGTCAAATGGGTATTGCTGGACGAGAAATGGTGGAGCAATCGCTATCCTTGGAGCGAGTAATTAAAGAAACACTTTCTCTTTATATGGAGTTAGTGCCGATTAAGGTTCTTAGTTGATGATATTTGCGGTCACTAGCGCGAATGGTTTTTTTGGTAGAGCCGTAGTTCAACAACAAGCAGACAACAGTTACAAGATGCTGATATGCGTTTGACAATCAGCGCTTTTTGCTAGCAACCAAGGCGTCAACTCGATGGTAGTTCCCTAGTTGCAGATGGCATTGGGGTGTGCGGTGCCGTATGTCTTTTCTTATCGAGCGCGGTGAGTACGTAGTGGTGCTCGGCCCATCCAGTGTAGGTAGCCGTTCTAGGCTGTGCGGCTACACAAGCTCATATACACCATATAGTGTATATATAAGCGCTGATTCCACAATCCTTGCCTGCAGAAAGGAGGGCGTCTACCTGCCGCTGACGGGCAAGTAGGTCAGCCACTTTTTCCATATTGTGGAAAAATACTATAGAATTGGGTAGCTCTATGGTACTGACCAGTAATCTGCCTTTGCGCAGTAGCTTAAAGACGTTCTGCGGTAACCCCCACGCTGACCACAGCTATGATAGAATAGATTCTTCATCATGAGTACATCCTGTAGATGAAGAATATTTATCATATGTGCAAGAAGAGAAAAGAATAAATTACTGGGAAACCCTATTAATATAGAGGCCTAGAATTCGGTCATGTCAATTGGCTCAGGTACCTCATATTTACTTCGCATTTGAGAATCAGGCTGATGAGAAACCTAAAGCTCATTCATTATAGGTGCTGCGCAGAACGTTGTGGCCTCCGGGTGTAAGAGTCCGTTTGAGAATGGCTCAATGTGAGATTCTGCGTAGGAGCAGGCTGCCCATCGGGACGTGGATCATGGCTTCGGAGACGTCAATGCGCGCCTCGTAGTTGCGCACGAGCCGACGCCAGC
>NZ_JAAVTF010000016.1:0-33612 GCF_012102665.1 Haematospirillum sp. 15-248
TCTGCGCCGATGGGTCCGTGCGCGCCGCTGCCAACTTCAAGGCCCCGGTCGGCTATACGTCAGCCAACGCGCGCAAGATCGGCGGCTTTCATTATGCGCCCGGAGGCAACGCGACGGCACAGGCGGGTGGCGACACCAACCCGGCGATCAATCCGTATGCTATGTGGGATCTGAAGTTCCGCCCGGCGTGCAAGGACCCGCGCGGCATGACCCTGGTCGCGGACAGCTTCTGGGTGGATATCTATCTGTTGGGCGTCAACCACCATACGGACGGCACCAGCAAGTACGGTGTCACTATTGCCGACGGTTCAAGCCCGCCGAAAATCCCGGGCCAGTTCGGAGGCAATGGCTCCCGGACCTATAGCTCGCTCAACTGGTGGGAAGCCGCCGAGGTGATGCAGGCGCATGGCAAGCAGCTGCCGTCATACGCTGAATTCGCGGCACTGGCCTGGGGCACCACCGAGGCTTCTGCTCCGGGTTCTGAACCGCAATCCACGGTGCTGAATGCCGCGTATACTTCAAGGTGGGGCGTGATCCAGGCGACCGGGTGTATGTGGGTGTGGGGGCGTGATTTTGCTGGCCCCTATGGTTCCACAGATTGGAAGGCGACGGGTGGCCGTGGCAGTACCTACCAGATGTCGAACGCCGTGATCCTGGGCGGTGAAGTTCGCTATCCGTCTTATTCCGGTGGACGCTGTTCGAACTGGGGTCACCGGGTATACAGCGCCTACCATTACATCAGTGCACGCGGCGTCTGTGCCCACCGGATTCTTCCATGACCTTCCCAACGGAGTTTTTAACGGATGAAAATCATCAACACCCGTGCCGATCTGGACGCGATCAAAGGCACCCCGACCCACGCTGAATTCATGCGCCTGCTGCGCGGCACCATGACCACCATGACCGACACCCAGACCTATCCCGAAGACTACGGCACCCCCGAATACGCCGGGCCAAAACTGGACCCGGTCTGGGTCGAGGTCGAAAGCCTGGAAACCATCACCCGCTTCGGCTTCACAAAAGAAGAACTGATGCAGGAAAGCCCCGAAACGGACGGTGAATAAACCCACGCAAGAAGGAGAGAGTCATGGCTACCGATTATCATCATGGCGTCCGCGTTATTGAAGCCAGCAACGGTATTCGCCCCATCCGGACCATAGAGAGTGCCGTTATCGGATTTGTTGCAACAGGTGCCGACGCCGATGCCGGAGCTTTTCCGCTGAACCGACCGGTGCTTTTGACGGACATTATGTCCGGTCTCGGGAAGGCGGGGGATTCTGGCACGCTCCCCCATGTCCTTGATGCGATCAAGGATCACGGGAACCCGGCAACGGTTGTTGTTCGTGTCCCGGAGGGCGACACGCCCGCCAAGACTACAACCAACGTGATTGGCGGCGTAACGGCTGACGGGATGAAAACCGGCTTGCAGGCCTTGACGGCGGCTAAGGCCATGTTCGGTCTGACGCCGCGTATTCTTGGTGCCCCCGGCCTGGATACAAAGCCCGTTGCCGTCGAGCTTGCGTCAATTGCCGCGAAGACGCGTGCCTTTGCTTATGTCGCCGCCCACGGCTGCGTCAATCGGGATGCGGCCATTGCATACCGCCAGAATTTTGGAAACCGTGAACTGATGGTGATCTGGCCTGACTTCCAGTCATGGGACAATGCGTCCAGTGCCAGCCGGACAGAGTGGTCGACAGCCCGTGCACTGGGGCTGCGGGCCAAGATTGACGAGGACATCGGTTGGCACAAGACACTATCAAACGTCGTTGTTCAAGGCGTGACCGGAATCAGCAAGGATGTGTTCTGGGATCTGCAGAATCCGGCCACGGATGCCGGGCTTCTGAATGCCGCCGATGTCACAACATTGATCCGCAAGGACGGATACCGCTTCTGGGGGTCGCGGACCTGCTCGGCTGATCCCCTGTTTGCGTTCGAGAATTACACGCGGACAGCCCATATCCTGGCCGACACGATGGCCGAGGCCCATTTCTGGGCCATGGACAAGCCGCTTCACCCCATGCTGGCCCGCGACATTGTTGACGGGGTCAACGCCAAAATGCGTGAACTCGTCCGGAACGGATATCTGATCGGCGGCAATGCCTGGTTCGATCCGGCCAGGAACGATGCCACGACGCTGAAAGCCGGAAAGCTCCTCGTCTCCTACGATTACACACCCGTGCCGCCGCTTGAAAACCTGATGTTCGAGCAGAAGATCACGGACGGATACCTGATGGATTTTGCCTCGGCCATGGCGGCCTGACCTTACAGAAGGAGATAACAGCATGTTGCCGATGATATTGAAGAATTTCAATGTGTTCATAGATGGCCGGGGCATGGCGGGCATCGCCGAAGAAGTCGTTCTGCCAAAGCTGGAGCGGTCCACGGAAGAGTGGCGGGCCGCCGGGATGGCGGGGCCGGTTCTTGTCGACCTTGGCATGGAGCCGCTCAAGATGGAGTTCACTCTTGGGGAGTTCAATTCCGATGTTTTGCGCGCTTGGGGATTGTCCGATGTCGGCGGGCTTGGTGTGCGCTTTGTGGCTGCCGGTCTGGCTGCCGACGGTGTTGGAACATCAGCTGTCGATATCACGGTTCGCGGGCGCTGGAAGTCGATTGATATGGGCACGATCAAAGCAAAAGACATGGCAAAAATGAAGGTTGAAATGCCTCTCACCTACTACTGCTATTCGTCCAATGGTTCGAAGCTGGTTGAGATCGACATGCTCGGCGGCACAGAGCTCGTCGGTGGCATTGACAGGGCTAGCGCGATTTCACGGGCCATAGGTCTGCCCGGCATGCCGGATCTCCCGAAAATTGGCATCTAGTTAATATTAATACGTTCATACAACCAAGGAGTTCATTCGATGCAAACTGTTGCACTCACAACCCCGATCACGGTCAATGGCAGCAAGGTAACGGCGCTGAAATTGCGTGTTCCTTTGGCCGGGGACTTGCGGGGCCTGAAGATGACCGAAGTCTTTTCATTTGATACTTCCGCAATCTTTGCCCTGGTTCTCCGCATTACCACAGAGCCTCTGACGCAGGAAGCCCTCGACCGGATGAGCGCAGCCGACCTGCTGGCGGTTTGCACAACGGTGGCTGGTTTTTTCGAACGTTCGGAGACGGCATCCCCGACGACGCCCTGATGGCTTGGGGAATTTTGATGAAAGTGTTTCCGGGATCGTTTCCTCCGCCGGTTTTTGAAGCCCTGACCCTGGATCGTTATGCCGAAGCCTATGCTCTTGCGATTGATTTCGCAGAGGCAGAGGCCCGGGCAGCAAAGGAGTTTACGCCGTGAGTGATTTGAAGATTCAGGTAACCATGGCGGCTGCCGACAAGATGACCGCGCCATTCAAGACGGCGCGGTCATCGGCGGAGAAGCTGAAGGAGGCGATGCGTGGGACCACCAGCGAAATAAAGGCTCTGGAAAAGAGCTCGGCTGGTATTCAGGCGATATCCCGTCTCGAAGTCGCAGCCAAGGCGGATGCCTCGGCCTTGGCAGAAGCGCGAAACAAGGCGCGGAGCCTTGAACGCGCCCTTACCGAAGGAAGTGGCGGAACAAAAAGAGCAGAACGGGCCTTTGCTGCTGCACAAAAGACTGTCGAGAAACTCGAAAAATCAACTGTCTCTAACAAGGAAAAGATCAAAGCCCTTCATCACGAGCTTTCTGAAGCTGGCGTTGAAACAAAAGATCTGGCCGCCGCCCAGAAAATACTGGAGGGACGTCTTGATACGGCCCGAAAGGCTGCCGAGGGACAGGCGTCTGCGCTTGGTGTGCTGCAGAAGAAGTCTGATGCGATGGCCACGGCCCGTAGCCGCATGGACCGCACAACGGCGCTTGCGGGGAATCTGGCGATGGCCGGAGCCAGCGGTGTTGCAACCGGAGGTGGAATACTGGCCGGGATGGGCGTGGTCTTGCGCGACGGAATTGCCTTCGAGAAGCAAATGTCAGCCGTTGGCGCTGTCGCCCGGCTCGACAAAACATCGGCGGAATTTGCGGCTTTGGGACAGCAGGCGATGGCGTTGGGGGCAACAACCAGTTTCTCGGCGTCCGAAGCGGCTGAAGGTATGCAAAAGCTGGCTATGGCCGGGTTCGATGCAAAACAGATCCTGGCTTCTATGCCCGGCATGCTCGATCTCGCAAAAGCAGGCAATACCAACCTTGGCGAGGCTGCTGACATTGCCAGCAATATCCTGTCGGGCTTTGGCCTTGAGGCTGCGGAAATGTCACGGCTCGGGGACGTGATGGCCGCAACCTTTACGCGGGCCAATGTGGACCTTGGGATGCTGGGTGAAACCATGAAGTATACCGCCCCGATTGCCCGTCAGGTCGGGGCTTCTGTAGAGGATGTCTCGGCCATGTCCGGATTGCTGGGCAATATCGGGATACAGGGTGCACAGGCCGGTACAGCCCTGCGTGCCCTGTTTTCCCGGCTTGCCAGCCCGCCGGGCGATGCGCGGAAGGCATTGCTCGAGTTGTCGGTCGCGACCCAGGATGCGGCAGGCAACATGCGTCCCATCACAGAAATACTGGCTGACGTGGCCAAGGGGACCAAGGGGTTGGGGAGTGCGGATCGTCTTGCCGCCTTCACGGCGATTGCCGGAACCGAAGCCGGGGCGGCCATGGCGTCCTTGGTGGAGCGTGAGGGTGAGGGGGCTATCAGCAAATTTTCAGAGGTTCTGAAACAAGCCGGGGGGGAGGCCAGTCGCCTGGCCAAGGCAATGGGGGACAATGCTGCCGGTGACATCCAGGGTTTCTGGTCAGCGGTCGAGGGCCTGAATATCACCCTGTCCCAGACCCAGACATCTCCATTGCGGGACCTTGTTCAGTCCGCAACATCTGTGGTGCGGGCGACGGCGGAATGGGTCAAGGCCAACCCGGCACTGGCCGGGACCCTGTTCAAGGTTGCCGCATCTGTTGCTGGACTTGTGTTGGTCGGCGGTATCCTTGCAACCGTTGCGGCTGCCATTATAGGCCCCATTGCCATTTTGCGCTTCGCGGTGGTTTCGCTTGGCATCAAGGCCGGACTTGCCGGGGGTGGTATCGGCTTGTTCTCCGGGGCCATCGGGTTTATGGGGACGGTGGCCAAAACTGTCTTTCCGGCTCTTCTGGCGTGGGTAAAGCAGTTGAATCTCGCATTCCTGATGAACCCCATTGTGCTGGCGGTCATGGCCATCGCCACAGCCGTTACGTTGATTGTTGTGTTCTGGGGGCCGCTCAAGGCTTTCTTCGCGCGCCTCTGGCAGAGTGTGTCCGGTATTTTTGCTGGCGCATGGGACGTCATCAAGGCCGCTTTTGCCTGGACCCCGCTTGGACTTGTTGTTTCAAACTGGGAGCCGATTGCCGGTTATCTGGGTACCTTGTGGCAAGGGCTTTCCGACACGTTTGCGCAGGCTTGGGGATGCATTACAAGCGGGATCGAAGCGATCAAGGCCCCGCTGGTCTGGATCAGCGATATGATTGCCCGCTTGACCGGCGGCTTTGGTGAAGCCGTGTCTGCTGCCGGAAGCGCCCTGTCCGGCGTTGGTGGTGATCTGGCCAAAAAGACGGTCAAGGTTGCAGCAACCGCCGGTGTCGCCGCAACGGTTTCCGGCGCAGCCGTTGCCAAGGCTCCGCCGGGTCAGGGCGTTGATATGGGCGGCGTATCCATCACGATTCATGCGGCTGCGGGACAGTCCGAAACAGACATAGCGCGCGCAGTCCGCCTTGAGCTTGAAAAGATGATGGCCCGCGAACGGTCGAATGCACGCGCCCGCATGTATGACGAGGAGGACTAGGTTGTGTTGTTGTCGCTCGGGTTATTTACGTTCTCGATACAAACCGCCCCGTTCGAGAGCATCAAGCGGTCCACCCAGCAGCGATGGGAGGAGAAAGCCCGGATCGGTTATACGCCCGCCTTGCAATGGACGGGGCCGGGGTCGGAGACCATCACCATTGATGGTACCTTGGCACGCGGTGTCTCCGGGGGGCCTGAGACACTGGACAGGCTGCGCGAGATGGCAGCGACCGGCAAGGCATGGCTGTTGACCGCCGGGACGGGTGAGAATCTCGGGCCGTGGGTCATTGACTCTGTTGAGGAAGGTCGCTCCCATATCCTGAAAAATGGAGCACCGCAAAAGGTTAGCTTCAGTCTGAAGTTGCGGCGTTATCCAGATGATATTGCCCAACTTGGACGCCTGATGGACAGCCGCCCATGATACCGGACTGGCGTATCCTTGCGGAGAACCGGGACATCACAACAGCCTTTGCGCGTCGCCTTCTCGCTCTTCGGCTTTTGGACAAATCCGGCATGGAGGCAGACCAGCTTGAACTGAGTGTGTTTGATGACGGATCGATTGCCCTGCCCGCACGCGGCGTCAGGTTGTCGCTGGCGATAGGGTGGAAGGGGGAGTCCCTCGTCGACAAGGGCCGGTTTGTGGTGGACGAAATCGGACACGAGGGACCGCCGGATGTCATCCGGATTACGGCGCGATCGGCTGATTTTCAGGGGGCGCTGAAGGACCAGCGCGAGGCCAGTTACGAGGCGACAAACATTGGTTCAGTTCTTGGATCCATTGCCGAACGGCATGGACTGGCCTCCGCCATTCACCCGGATCTGGCGGCGATCGCGATCGATCACATCGACCAGACCAACGAAAGCGACCTCAACTTCATCAGCCGTCTGGGTGAAGATCATGACGCGCTGTCAACGATCAAGGCCGGTCGCTTGCTGTTCCTGCCAGCGGCGTCCGGTGTTACGGCATCTGGTGCGACCCTGCCGTCGTTGACAATCAACCGACGGGACAGCGACCGCCACAGCTTCCGCACGTCTGATCGCGAGGGATCAACAACAGGCATCGCAGCCAAGTGGCATAACCTGTCAACAGGATCTACCGAAACGGTTATAGCGGGTCGCGAGGGCGGATCGGTCAAGACCCTTAAAAAGATATACACCAGCCGCAAGGATGCGGAGGACGCAGCTGCTGCAGCGTGGAAGCAGCGCCAGCGCGGTGCCAATGAATTGACTCTTTCGCTGGCGCTCGGCAAGCCCGACCTGTGTGCCGGAATGCCGCTGAATCTTGTCGGGTGGCCACCAGAGATCGGCCGCATGAACTGGATCGCCGAGAACGTTACGCACACAATCGACGGGAGCGGCGGATTCACAACCGACATTTCTGCCTGTGAGAAGGTCTAGCAGCTTAGCTGTATAGTATGCCACAGTCATACTGCGATATTGACAGAGGTAATATATAATATTGACACAGACATCTTTACAGAGTACCTTGCCAAAACTGAAGGTTGGTGAGGATCGCGGGCGGTGCTTGAAATTGAATACAGCAGGGCGGCCAGAAAGGCCCTGCTAAAGATCCCACGGGACCGCGCCCACCAAATTCGGGAAAAAATAACGCAATTGGCAGAAAATCCCGCGCGGCCCGATTTGGATATAAAGCCGCTGGTGGGCACGGGCCTGTGCCGCCTGCGTGTTGGTACATACCGCGTTATTTATTCCGAAGACGGCTTCGTGCTGGACGTGCAGAAGATAGCCCCGCGCGGAAGCGCCTACTAACTCATAAGAGGATACCATGCTGAAAGTATCGGTCATAAAGGACCACACAGGCTCTCCGGTAGGGGTGGTGCTGCCGTTTGAGATATTCCGGCAACTCGCGGAACATGCGGAATCGGCCTTAAGCGATGAGGATCTCGCCGCGCTCGTCCTTGCCACACATGACCCAAACGAAGAAACTTGGCCCGCCGCTCTGGTCAACAGGCTTCTGGACGGCGAGAACCCGCTGCATGTCTACCGGACATACCGAGGCTTGTCACAGAAAAGCCTTGCAGAGAAGGCCGGATGTACGGCGAACTATATTTCGCAACTGGAAACAGGGCGTCGGGTTATGTCGCCCATTATGGCGAGCAGTCTGGCGAATATCCTTGGCATAGATGCCGATGATCTGACCAACTCCGTTCTTTCCTAGCAGGTGAGCCACCATGCCGAACCTCACAGAGATCACCGCCAGATTCTTCCGGTTCCTGAGGTCAACCCTGGACATCGCCCCTGACCCCCTGACCAGCCAGCGCCGTCGCCGGGTCTTCCGCCACCGCATGGCAAGCGTCAGCGGGCACCGGTGCCGTCCTTGACCGCAGCCATGACCGTCTGAAGCTTGATTCGCGGGAGGCGGATTCACAACCGATATTTCTGCCTGTGAGAAGGTCTAGCGGCCTTCCTCCTCATCCGAACCATACGGCGCAAGGCCGTGGCTGATTGCTGCGCATGCCAGCGCAATATACCGGGGCACTGTCTCTATAACCTCTGCCGGGGCGCGGCGTTTGCCTGTGTCGTATTGCGAGACAGCCGTACGGCCCATGCCAAGAAGTTCAGCCGCCTGCTCTTGGGTCAGGCCCATCTTCTGCCGCCAGGCCCTGAAATCACGTGGTGTCATTGGTCATCCTCCTGCACTGGTTTTCCAAACAGCACGGCCAGAATAACAAGAACAGGTACAGCGATCGCCAAGGCCGCGAGCAACCCGCCGACAAGCAAGGCCAAGGCCCCCAGAAGGGCTGCCAGCGGCAAGGCGGCGGCAAATCCACGGAGTTGCATTTTCATGAGTGCTGCCTTATCCTTTCAGAGGTCCGGGAGAGAGCTGATCTCTCCCTCCCGGTGTTCTCTACCTCCGGATTACAAGTTTCAGGGTAAGACCCAGAAATTTAACCCGAAGGGAGAGGAAGAATGGAAGTTTTTCCATGCTCTTCCTCTGTTTCGTGGCGGGGAGGCGGACCAGCCCGCCCCCTGACCACGCCTCCGATTATGGCGCATAATATGCGCAAATCAAGCACAATTCATTGTTTTGTATCGATTTTCTGCATCTTCAAGATGTCGGCAATGTTTACTCTTGGTTTATAATGACTGCAAAAAACAACCTTTTTAGGTTAAAAAAGCAGACTAATCAGGTAAATAACAAGGCCGATAAAGACGAGCGTTGCGATAGTGTTTCCTGTTCCAGCGGACTCCGTGGTGGCGGCGGTTTCGCTGCTGTGTTCCGTATCGGCTTTCCGGCTCTTCTTGCGTGACCGGCTTACTGAGGCGGGCGGCGGGAGATTAACGCCGATTCTCTCGAAAAAATCCCGCCCGGAGATGCATTCGCCGTCGCAGTCTATAAACGTTTCTACGCGATCGGCCCGGAAGGAGCGCACTTGGCGGCGCACCCAGCAATAGGCGAAAAACTTCGGCGTTGGTCCGTCCTCGTCGATGCTGCGCATCGTGACCCATCGCTTCGACTTTCCACCGTCAGCATTGGTGTATTCCATGCAGACGGCCTTGTCGCAGACGTCTTCAGCATCCACTAGGCCGTCAAAAGACAAAAATTCCGGGGATCGGGATGCGGCGGACCGAACCTCTCTTTGCAACGCATTAAAACCATCCGGCACGCCGTCTCTCCTTCCTTGTTTTCAGAGGCCAAAAATTTCCCGATTGCTCAGGATCTTGTGAATGGAAACGATTTTATCGAGGGCAATTCTTTGTTGTGTTGGTTCCGGCCTGTCGATCGACAGTGTAATCGATGTTGCACTGCGTGCGGTCAGGCGTCCAAGGTGCACGATGGGTTCTTGATCCATCTTGTACTGCACGTGTACGAGGGCGTGGTCGCCCGGTTTGACAGGCCGATCAGGCACCAGAAACAACAAGTCACCGGAATCGTACTTCACCAGAGCATCGTCTGGTGCATAGATTGCGTAAGCGTTTGGCGCACCCGCTACGCCCGGTGGGCGCCGACAGAATTCGATAGCATTTTTCTTCATAGAGTACCCCTCTAACTTATTGTTAGATGGCACTTCTATTATATGTAGAAAAACTATCGGCAGGTCCTTTTCAAGGGCAGAGACATCAAGTGGAACTGGTATCGGTTGGCATCGCGCCATGTGAGACGGGTCGCGCTCGGTATTCTCATCATCCGTTGTCACACCCTCTGTGGCTCCCGCAAACGGTATGCCGGTTGCCTGCTCAATTCTGTCAACCGTGCGGCGGGTAGGGGGCGCTCCAGTGTAATAGGCATTGGTCAATGTTGGGCCGGACACACCTGAAATTTTGGCAATCATTGTGGGGCTAAGTCCGGTGTGTGAAATAACGGACTTCATGTATCGCTGGAAGGCGTCGGCACTGACCTTTTCGCCCCTGAAGACAGGCTTCTTTCTTGGCCGCGCCTTTTCCCTGTTCTCGTCGATGTCCCCCATCGCTCCGAGCTCATCAAAGCTCATGGGGTCAAACGGGACGTCGGTGGCTGTGGCGATCTTGTTTATTGTTCGTAACGTTGGTGTGACGCCAAGCTCTGGTCTGTAGTACGGCGTGTTTACCGTTGATGACGAAAGCCCAGCTTTTGTAGCAATCGCAGTCGGTGAGAGACCAGTGACTGCTTTCACTGCGTCTATGTATTCGCGAAATTGCTTATTTCCCACATTCATGCTCATGCGGGCTACCGTATGCAAATTCGCACCTACGGTCATCATTTGAGAACTGATTTAGCAATATGATAAATTATAAAAATCACTAAAACGCTTGCCCTGCTAGAAAGGCGTGCCTAAAATCGCCCCCTGATCACAAGGGAGGCTGATTGTGTTGCACCCTGTTACACCACATGAGATTGAGCGCATTGCCAAAGCTGTGGGCCTTAGCATCAACCAGGTGTGCAGGGATGCCGGTGTGTCACGCTCTTCGTTCACACGCTGGAAGCGTGGCTCTGCATCTGTGTCTGTTTCTACGGCGAACAAGATCATCCGTGCGATAGCGTTTCACACCAGCCTACCTTCTTGTGCCCCTCACGCTCTGAGCCGCCATCATGGACGGACTGTCGAAGGGATTCAGTCATGATTGATTCCGAACAGATCAGGAACATCGATGGTGTGCCCCGTGCATTGCAGTACCAAGACACCGTTGCCACGCCCTTTTTGCCAGCACAGCGGTGCTTGCATTCCACGCCTGTTGCGGGTAACGTTCGGGGCAGGAGATTAGAACCCTCCAGGAAAAAGCGGTCCCGCCCCGCAAGGCGGTGTTTTCATGCCCATGTTCCGGGGGCCGCACGCGCATGTCCAAGCCGAAAGGCCAAAGGTGTGCGGGGCCGACTTTTTCCGGCGGTTCTAACCCCCGGAGCGCCTGCACCTTCTTCCGGTGCGGCTTCTCCGGCCACAACCGGAGACGTGGGAGCATGGGTGCTGACGCAATATTCTCTTTCTTGTCGCTCATCGGGTCACTGTGCCGTTAACTGTGCGCGGGGTCTATCATGATAGACCCAGAACAGATCAGGAACGTACGTCAAGCCTTCAGTGACGCACTGTCACTCTATGTTGGAGCGGGACGGCGGTTTTCTGTCGGCGACGTTGCGGCGGCCACAGGTGTGGGCCAGGATGCCATCCGCCGTTACCTTCGCAACGAAAGCTGCCCGGAATGGCACAACGCAATGTCCTTGATCCGGGTCTTGCCCGTTGAATTTGCCGAAACCGTTCTGCGCCCGGCAGGTCTGTCCGGTGTGAGGCGGACCGGTGACGAGACAATCACGGGCCTTTCACTGATGCGCGACATTACACAGGGTGCGGCGGTTCTGGCAGATGCGCTGGCCGACGGTCACATCGACCATCAGGAGCGCGCCGTGTGCCGCACGGAACTGACCAAAGCGGTGGTGGCAATCTCACAATTCTTGGTGAAGCTATGAGCGCAGGGCCGAGCAATTCGACGCAGTGTCCGTATTGCGGCGTCCGGTGTCGGACGGTCAAGACCCGACAGGTTACGGACGTTTACCGCGAGATTACCTATCTGTGCACCAGCGAGGAATGCGCCGCAATGTTTGTGGCCGCGCTGACGCCGGTTCGCTCTCTCAACGAAAGTTCGTTGCCGGGGCGGCGGCGTGTCGGCGTTCCGTTCGCTGTCGGTGTTTCGCCGAATCAAATGCAGTTTCCATTCCTGTGACGAGGGGCGCGCCATGAAGACGACTCACGGTGTAGAAGGTGTTCACGCGACCGAGAGAATAAGCCTTGGTTGGCGCGACAAGGTTAAAATAATCATCCTGCAAACCACGGTGCAGCAGTCGTGGCGGCGCGATGCCGTCACCTTCATGCTGATTTTTGCAGTGATTGGTGCCGGCTGGCTTTTGGGAAGCCAGGCCATGCAGTGGTGCGGCTTGGCGATTCTGGCCACGATCTTCCTTCTAAGGCGATGCAATGAATACCGCGCGAGTCGACGGAAAAACTACCTGACACCACAGCAGGCTGCCGACTGCCTGTATGCCCGTTATGGGGTCAGGGCCCGTGGTTCAAAGCAATCCGATGAAGGAGGGCGGTAATGGGCTGGCGTGACCGATTCCGCAGAGGCAAGCGTGTTTTGGGTGCTGCTGATGATGATTCTGACCTCTGCATGGAAGTTGAGAGTTATGGTGGCACGATCGCTTTCAATCGCGGCTTTGATTACCGGCTCTCCGTATTGTCTTCCTACGGACCTGTGTGTTTTGCACCGGTCGGTGGACTCGCTTTGTGGTCGGACGTTGCGATCGTTGGCGAGCGCGGCTGCGCTGACTCACATCACATAGCGATTGCTGGTTGTGATGGGCATGCGAGGGGCTGGGATGTTGCGATCGCAGGTGAAAGCGGTTGGGCAGAGGCAGCGCACGCAGGCTTGGCTCTGGTGTTCGTCGATGATGCGCTTCGCGGCGGAAAGGCCAGCGCAAGTGATGGCGGTGTAATCGCGTTCCGGGTTTTGGCGCGCGGTTCAGATCATGGGCGCGTTGTCGTAGGGGTTGTCGGTGAGAATGGGATCAAACCCGACACTTGGTACACGCTCGATGAAAACAACAAGATTGTAGAGGCGGAGTGATGGGCTTTCTTTTTGGACGTGAAGGTTTGGCCGCAAGAGACGCCGCGCTGTCACAGCGCACTGTTCAGCCCGTTCTACACGCAAGGCTTTACACGCCGACCAAAATAAACGACAAAGAGAAAGCCCGGGGAAAACCCCGGGCTGTGTTGCCTACCGCGTCAACGGTTTGCGGCGCATCCACTGTGTGTAGTAATCAGAGCCGGAAGACTTACGCTGGTCTTAGGCAGTGAATGCAGGCGTTACCGCAAAGCCCAAGATAGGGCGCGGCTTCAGCCAAGTCAATCACTCACAAGACTCCAGCAAAAAAAGCCCTCCCGGCCCCAAGATAGGGCGCGGTCTTTGTTTCTTTCAGGTTCCCCTCCAGACACAGCTTTACCGGGCTTCCGGCTCACGCCACCGTTCGGCTTGCCGGACGGTCCGAAGTGGCAGTGCCGCCGAGGCGCATTCGAGAAGCATCTTGTCAAGTTCGGCAAGCCGCCGCCGAGAAAGACTGTTTTGCGCTGGAAGGAGCAACTCGCAGCAAGTCCAGAGGTGCAGCGTTATGAAGGACGCGGCCGTTCGGTGCTCGCTGTCTATCGGGCTTGCTTGGAAACCATCAATTGGCACACCGGCGAACTGGCATGCTCTTACAAGACCCTTGGAGAGAAGGCGGGCTACGGTAGGACAGCAGTCTACAAGGCTCTGAAATTCCTTCGGAAAAACGGCATTATCTTCGCGGTCAACCGCTGCATCAAACGGACCTTTGAGGACGGGCGGTTCCTCCTGAAGCAAGTATCCAACGCCTATGCCTTTCTGTCTCCGGTTCAGTGGAACCTGAAGATGGATGAGTCAAAGGTCTTTGACCGCTACCCCTTCGAGTGGCCGAGTGCGCGTGAAATGTACAAGGCCGCGCGGGAGGTGGGTGAGGTCCGTGAGGGCCTTGCGCTTCTCGAACGCTACGGGGATGCCTCGGAACGGAAGCGGGCTGAGCTGGATCTGCGTATTCTGGACCAGAAAGAAGCCCGCAAGCGCAAGCCCCCCGACTAGCCCCCGGTTACAATCTGTCCCTCTAAAACCCGCCCTTGAGCGGGCGTAGCCGTTTGTGCGGACAGCAAATCCGGGCCTTTTTCTGCGCCTTCTCCCCCTGTTTTGCTGTCGTTTTTGAAGCCCAAAATAAATTTATCCACAGGAACACAAACAAGAATCCGAATTTTACGGACCAGAACCCCCTTTTCCGGACTTTCTAGGGTTCAGAAACTGATGAGAGAACCTTTAAACAAACAAATAAATATAAAAAGGCGTGCGCTACGGTCGCGCACACCCCTCCCCAACCCTCCCCGTCATCGGGGAGGGAGCCTGATACCAACGTGCTCTCTCCGTGCAACAGGTGGCTTCTCGCCATGCTCGCACTACGTGCTGCGCGTGGCTGCGATGCGCCTTCGGCCTGTTGCACTCCGTTGCGCGCGCTGGTCTTCTGAAGGCGTCGGGACGAGGGACGTCCATGCACCTTCGGTGCCTGTTCGCCCTCGCCTCCGGCGCGGATCGAACAAGGGACGGATGGTTGGGTTTTTTGTTTGCACCATCTGGATGAGCGCGAACCATAACGCTGGCTCCGGAAGATGGTGCGTGACTCAGACGACAGGAAGGCGTTTTTTTACGGAATTGTACGCTTCAGGGATTGACATTTGCGTTTGTTTCCATGATGTTAGGTTCATCGGATGGGGATCGGCCCCGCCGGGAAGGGTGAGGAGGACCCGCCATGACCATCGACACTAGCGCCTTCACGATCGACTGCACGGGCAATGCCTGCACAGGCGACGTTATCCTGTTCACCGAAGCGGTGTTCGGCGGCTCGTTCCGGAAGCCAACATTCATGGGCGAACGCCGCATCGCAGCACGCATTATTAATGACAGTTACGGCAGCGCGAAGCAGCAGCACACATTCACTATCGAAGTGATCGGGAGCGACGGTCCCGACGCGCTGACTCCGGGCACGAAGACAACGCGCAAAGGCCGTAACGTCTATCGCAATGGAACGAAGCGCCAGCCGTGGGTGAACGAAGCAGATCGCGGGGTCGCGCTCGCTGACAAGTATCGGCGCGGCGATTGTGCCCGCGCCGCCCGCGAAGAAAGGAAGAACAGCTATGACTTCTGCTGAACTTGCAGCCATGTGTCTCGCTATTTGGGGGCCGACTTGGCAAGGCCCTTTGGCGCGAGCGCTCAAAGTGAACGACCGCACGGTCCGTCGCTGGGCCTCTGGAGACGTGCCAATCCCGGAAAGCGTTGAAAGTGATATTCGCCGTATCCTTGGCGTGGATGAGCGCACCGAGGCGCACTGGCCCCGGGACGAATGGATTGTGCAGCGCGAGGAAGGCCGGCGCGTGTACGTAGTCCACACGATTATGCCGCGCTTTATTGCTCGCGCCGTTGAATGCGATGAAGATGGAACGCCGGTGCCCGAGGAAGGCGAAGCCGATGTTCTGACTGGCGTCGTGTACGACAGCGGTGACATCGTGCTGTGTGAGGTGGCATGGATAGATGCCCCGCCCGGCTTGAATGAAATCGAGCAGCTTATGGGCCAGGCCGCCGATGCGCTGGAGAATGAGTGATCGGGGGCGCGGCAAACCTCGCCCTTCAGGGCGGGGAAGGATAGCGCGGACGCCAACGGCGTCCTATGCGGTGCTAATGGGGCGTCTGCTGTTGCTCTGAGGCTGAGCAGCAACGGAGCAGAAAACCTACATAAGTATTTCGACGGTCAATGCTACCGTAAAGGGCGGGAAAATCCGCTCGGAACGCTCATGTTTCGTTTACAGGACATAGGGAAGGGCAGATGATGGGCGGTTCAGAAACAGACAATATACCTGACCTTTCACTGCCAGAGTGGTCAGGAGTTTGGTCTAATCATCTTGAAATCACAAAATTAATCACCCCTCTTAAGAGAGGGGACAGGCCCGATACATTACTGTTTACTCGTAATCCGAAGATGAAGGTTCCTCCCGAATTGGACGGAATCGGCTTGGCTGTGCTTTTTAATAGCCAGCACATAACTTTTCCATACGATGGAAAGTTTGTAACGATCGGCTATATGGGGGACAAAACAGCCGTCCTTCTATGGGAGCACAGCGTTGATCGTCTGCCGCATCCTCTCAGTTTGCGGCTAGCTTCTGATGGTGAGCAGAGGCTGCTCAAAAAGCACGGGCCAGCTTGATCGGGGTTTGTGTTGACGCCTGCTCTACCTGGGCAGGCAGCCAGCGGTACAGTGTAGCGGGTGATACGCCGAGACTCTCGGCGACGGTGCGGGCGGGCGTGCCGGTTTCCAGAAGTTTTCGTGCCGCCGTGATCTTGCCGGGGGTCATTTTGGCCGGTCGGCCTCCCTTTCGTCCGGCTTTCCGGGCGGCGTCCAGTCCGGCCCGGGTTCGCTCGGCGATCAGGTCGCGTTCCATTTCCGCAAGGCTGGCCATAATGTGGAAGAAGAACCGGCCTGCCGGGCTTCCGGTGTCAATGCCGTCGGTCAGGCTGCGGAAGTGGATGCCACGGGCCTGAAGGCTGTCAACCAGATGCACAAGCTGTTTCACTGTCCGGCCCAGACGGTCCAGCTTCCACACCACCAGCGTATCACCAGTGCGCAGGTAATCCAGCGCAGAGGAAAGGCCGGGGCGGTCTTCACGGCTGCCGCTGGTCTGGTCCTCGAACACACGCTCGCAACCGGCTGCCGACAACGCCTCTGTCTGTAGCTCTGTGGTCTGGTCTCGCGTCGAAACGCGGGCGTAGCCGATCAGCATGGAATCTCCCTCAAAACTCATCGCAAACATCACCAAGAACCAACGCAGTTTCAAGCGTGGTTTTTGAGAGCGTGGAAGCCGCGTGTTGCCGTGCCCGGTGTCTCGAAACAGGACCGGCTTGTAAATGGCCGTTTTTACGACGGAGGAAAAATAAATTGATTGATATATATTCATATATCTAGTTAGATAGTTATCTATGAATCTTGGGATCAGGATATCTAGATATCATGCAAACAGTTGCCATCATCAGTCAGAAGGGCGGGGCCGGTAAAACGACGCTCGCTGTTAATTTGGCTGCCGCCGCAGAGAAGAAGGGTAAATCTGTCCTCCTCCTGGACCTCGATCCCCAAGCAAGTGCCGCCGGCTGGAAGGACAGTCGTATTGCTGAGACGCCGGTTGTTGTGGCCGCGCCCGCTAGCCGCTTGAGTCAGTTTCTTGAAACAGGGCGGGAGAGTGGGGCTGATTTTGCTATCATCGACACCGCGCCACATTCGGAGAATGCAGCCCTTGAGGCGGCGCGCGCGGCTGATCTGGTGCTCATCCCATGCCGCGCCGGTATTCTCGATATTCGCGCCATTCAATCCAGCCTCAACATCTGTCGCCTTGCCGGTAAACAAGCTTTTGTGGTTCTGAACGCCTTACCGGCACAAGGCAGTATGGCCGAAGAAGCCGCCGCCGCCATTCATCAAATAGGGGGGCAGATGATCGGAGCCGGCATTGTGCAGCGTATAGCCTTTAATCATGCGATGACAGCAGGACAGGGTGTTGTCGAATATGAGCCTGCCGGTAAAGCCGCTGCCGAGATCGAAGCCATACTGAACAACGTAACCAAAGCTTTGAGGAAAGCCCGATGACAAAGAAAGTAAAACCTAATCTCGCAGTGGCTGTAGCCAAGATGCAGGAGCCAACAGCAAGTGTCTTGGCGAGTAAAGTTCACCCGAATGGAGCCGCGTCACCTCGCGTAGAGATCAAGCAAATCCTGATCAGGGTCTCTGCGGAAGCACATAAACAACTTAAGTTCATGGCTGTGGACGAGGGCACAGAACTACGTACACTGATGATTGAGGCAATGAACGACCTGTTTATCAAGCGCGGCAAACCGCCCATAGCTTGATATCCAGATATCCAGATATCAAAATAATTAAAAATTTTTATATCAAGGGATAAATATATCTTGCTATGTACGGTGTTGGGTGCTACTTTACCTAAAGACAAGGCCACCAAATGTTGCAGAGAAACGCAGAAATAAAAGTGATCGATAAAACTTAAAGAAAGCAAGGTAACTGCTGGCGTTGGGACACTCTCTGCACCGCAGAATGTGAGGCATATTTAAGCCGCAAGCGTGGCGGGGGGAGACTGCTTTTCTTTCTGCCTGTGTACGAATATTGTTGCCTGAATCGGGGGGGATTGCCTTACTCTCCCAAGAGCCGGGGGCGGCCCATAAATATGTAATAAGGGAACGCCTATGCCCGCTTGGGAAACCTTCGGCACCGTCAGCCTGGCTGAATCCGATGCACTAACCGCGCTTGCCTCTATAACTGCAGGGAGCGTGGATGCAATCATTATCGACCCGCCTTACTGCTCCGGTGGCTTCACCGAAAAGGACCGTGTAAACGCGTCCGGCCATATGAGTGTCCGGTCGTTGAATTGGTTCAGAAACGACAACATGACAACAACCGGCTTGGTGTGGTTGTTACGTAGTGTAGCGCTCGAAGCTCACCGCACGCTCAAGGATGGTGGTAGTCTGTGTGTCTTCTGCGACTGGCGGATGACCGCTGCTCTTGCGCCCGCCCTTGAAAGTTCAGGTTTGCGCTGGCGAAACATGGTTGTTTGGGACAAGTGTTTTATGGGAATGGGGAGCGGGCCTTTCCGTCCGCGCCATGAAATAATCCTTCATTTCCTCAAGGGCAAGGGAATGACCGGGTCATCCTGCGTCGGCAATGTGATCGCAGAAAAACGGGTGTCTGTGAAGGCCAAGAGGCACGCCACCGAAAAACCACAAGCGCTTCTTGAAACCCTGATCAGGGCTACCACGCCGGAAGGCGGAACTGTGGTGGATGTCTTTGCCGGAAGTGGCAGCCTTGCAGAGGCCGCTATCAGCACCGGACGGCGGGCTATTATCAGTGAAATCTCGGCAAGCCACATCCAGACCGCCCGCGAGCGGATCAAGCAAAAATTGACATCCTCCCCTCCCTAAAGGAAGGGGATTCCTACGGCGCTCAAGCGTGCACGAGGCCAACCTGAACCGCTTCAGTGGGTTCCTGCTTCGCCGAGGCGGCACGCCTTTCCCTTGCGGGTCTGGCGTGACTGACATCCTCTCCACAGGCTGCAACGCGGTGTCCCCGCGCCAAGATATTCAGTGCGCCGACGACATCGGCATTTTCCTCGTAGCCGCATTGGACACAAGCGAATTTCGCCTGCGTCTTGCGGTTTTCCGCATGGATGTGCTCGCAGGCCGGACACGTCCGGCTGGTGTTGTGTGGCGGCACGGCGACGAGCCAGCCACCCGCCCACGCCAGTTTGTAGTCCAGCTGCCTGCGGAACTCGAACCATCCCTGATCGAGGATGGATTTGTTCAAGCCAGACTTGGCCCGAACGTTTCTGCCCGGATTTTCGGTGCTGCCTGCCGCCGACTTGCTCATATTACGTACCTGTAAGTCCTCGATACACACCATCGCGTGGTTTTGGCTGATCGTGGTCGTGGCCTTGTGCAGGTAGTCACGGCGGCAGTTTCCGATGCTGGAATGAATGCCCTTGACGCGGGCTTTCGCCTTCTTCCAGTTGTTGCTGAACTTCACTTTTCGGGAGAGCGTTTGCTGTGCACGGCGCAGCCGTGCCTCATGCCGCTTGAAGCTGTTGATCGGTGCGTAGAACGTACCGTCCGAGAGCGTGGCAAAGCGGGCAATGCCCATGTCAATGCCAACGGCGCTGCTGGCTTCGGGTATGGGTTGTTCAACTTCGCGCTCGGTCTGGATCGACACAAACCACTTGCCACCCGACCGGCTGACAGTGGCATTCCTGACCGTGCCAAGCACATCACGGCCAGCCATCCCAGCTTGGGCAGAAAGATACGGCTGTTAACCTGATCGAGCTTGATTTGATTCGGAGCCGGATAGCGGAAGCTGTCGCGCTGCCCCTTCTTCGCAAAGCGCGGGAAGCCCGCGCGTTTGGCGAAGAAGTTCTTGTAGGCCCGATCCAGGTCTTTGAGCGCGTGTTGCAGCGGATGCACGGGCGCATCCTTGAGCCATGGTGTTTCACTGCCGTTGCGCCAGGCGGTCAGCTCCTTGGCCATTGCCACATAGCCGATGAACTTGCCGCCCGCCTCATAGCTGGCTTTTTGCATTGCCAGCGCCTTGTTGTAAACGAACCGGCACGAGCCAGCGAAATGCGCCATCTGGCGTACTTGCCGACCGTCTGGCCGCAGTTCGTATTTGAAGGCTTGGAGACGTTTCATGTGGATAGTATAGTTTGGTCCATGAGTGACGACAACGATCTCCGTCATGGTAGACATTGCGTTTTCCTGATGCACGTCCACTTGGTCTTCGTGACCAAGTACCGCAGCAATGTCTTTACCAAAGAGATACTGGACGACTTGCGCGGCATTTTCGCCAGCGTCTGCACTGACTTCGAGGCGGAGCTATCCGGCTTCGATGGCGAGGATGACCATGTTCACCTGCTGGTGAACTACCCTCCCAAGGTTTCTGTTTCGGCTCTGGTGAACAGTTTGAAGGGCGTATCGAGCAGGATGATCCGCAAGAAAAATTACCCCGACATTCGCAAGAAGCTATGGGGCGGCGCTCTATGGTCGCCGTCATACTTTGCCGGTAGCTGCGGCGGGGCACCCATCGAAGTCATCCGGCAGTACATCGAGCAACAGCAGACGCCACATTAGCACCGCATAGGACGCCGTTGGCGTCCGCGCTATCCTTCCCCGCCCCCGATCAGTGAGGCAGACCTCTTGGCCGGATAGGTCTAAAAAAAAGCGCGGAAAGAGACTGGTCTTGACATCTCCACCCACCATCGGTTACGTTACATGTAACACGTAGGCTTGTATGCAGGAGGTCCCCATGCCAACGCCAGTCTCTGGGCGGGTAAACAAGCGCCGGGCGGCTTTGAGGGCTGCGGGACTCCGTCCGGTCCAGATATGGATTCCTGACACCCGCCAGCCGGGCTTCCGGGAGGAATGCCAGCGCCAAGCCCATGTTGTGGCTCGCGCCGACAGGGCGGACGCTGGTTTGTATGACTTCATGGACGCGGCTCTTCTCGATCTGGACGATGAGGCGCAACCTTGAGGCGCGGTGACCTTGTTACTATCGCCTTGCCGGGCGACTTCGGGAAACCGCGCCCGGCCTTGGTGATCCAGGCCGATCAGTTTATTGAGACGGCAACCGTCTCGGTTCTCCTGATGACAGGCACATTGGTTGATGCGCCGCTGATCCGCATGGATATTGCTCCGGCCCCTGACAACGGCCTGCGCAAGGCATCACAGATAATGATCGACAAGGTTATGACCGTACGCCGTGACAAGGTGGGCGAGGCTTTTGGCAGGCTGGACGATAAAACCATGGTCAGTGTAAACCGTGCCTTGGCGTTGTTCCTCGGGTTCGGCTGAGCAAGATCTCACCACTGTGTAAGGCCCACGTTTTTTCATTGTTTTCATCCTTTCAAGAAGCCTGCTGTGACGCATTTTTTCCCTCACACCTCTGGATCAGTCCTCTGGCCTTGACGTAGTCGTGGGCGATCTCTTTAAGAATCCAGCAACGGTTCTCGAGCGAATTACTGAACTCGGCGCCGCAGCCACGGCACACAATGATATCTGGCGTTTCGGGCAGGGAGGCGTATTCAAAGGATGCGTAAAGCAACACAATGTCCTCCAGCACGCTTTCGACAATTTCCACAGTGTGCGGGTGGTGTGGGTGGTTCCCGTCCAGCGCAAGCAGGGGCGCGACCACCTCATGCACCAGCCTCCTCCGGTCCTCCTCGCGCAGCCGCGTCAGAGCGCCCTTAGTTCCCTCGCCCCATGCGTCTTGCCACAACCCATTTATGAAAAGTTGAAACTTACGCGGGTCGCCCTCGTCACCACGGCCTCCGGTCCAGCAGAGCCGGCAATCACTGTTATGCGGTTCTTCAATCACAATCCGCCTCCTTCTCACCAGATGTGACGCTCCCATTTTCGTGACGTCACGAAAATGGTCTTTATTACGGGCGCGGCTTTTCCCGTCCCGTAATGCTCGGTTATGCTTCGATCCACGCAACAGCCTGTTCACCGCACCAGTCATTGACCACTTCAAATGCCGTCATTAACGGTTTGATCTCGTTGTCGATGAAAACGGCGGCAGCATTCTCGACAGATCCAAATCCACCGGCGTTCGAAGGCACGATACCAAGGAGTTGGGGGGGGACGCGGTGTGCGGCCAGAATGTCGTCCCGCGTCACGTTTTTCATGCTGAAAAATTCGTCCTTGGCGGCGACTTCAGAAACGGGAATCAGTTGTACGCCATCTTTCTTGCCGCTCGGGGCGTACAGGAGCATGTTTTTAAAATTTCCTATGCCCTTGGCCCCCTTCATCTGATCCCGCAGCTTCTCCACGTCATCCTGGCTGTTGAGGGGATCACTGATGTAGAGGATAAAGCCCGCGTGTGTGCCGTTCAGGTAATAGCGCCGCCGGAACAGGGTTGCGGCTTCGTTCAGAAATGCGCTCTGCAAGGCTGCGGTGTAGTCCGGCATACCGTATATCTCCTGATTGATGTCGATGTTCATCAGGTGCAGGACATGGGAGCCGGCGATTGCGTAATCCTGCCCCTCGTGAAGGACAATCGCGCCATCTCGTGTCACGCGCGTCCAGCGTCCCACCGTTGGCTGGAGGCGGAGTGTTGAGCCAAGGCGGTTCTGACGGCGCTCGACCCACGCATTTCCGAGTACAAGGAAATCCAGTGCCAGCCGCCGGAAGTCCTGTCGCGACAAAAGGCGGCTCGGTCTGAATCGTGAGGCAAGGAGTGATGCCTTGTAGTGTATGGCGCTCTGGTGGTGTGGATTGGCATTCAGCGCCTTGGCCAAGCCATCAAAGCTCATGGGTGGTTCATACCACTTGCCGGACCACGCGGAATGGAAGAGGCCCATTATGTCTCTTTGGTCGATGGCTGGAAGGGGGTCGCCAAAAGTAAAGGTTTCCACGTTCATCAGAAAAACTCCATGAATCCGTGCGAAGATCCCTCGGCCTTTTCAAAGCCGTCGAAATCCAGGCGGTCTATTGCATGCATCACGGCCCATGCCACGTCGGCGTGTCCCGTTTCCTTGGTCCGACCGGCGGAAAAGGTTGTTTGCCGTCCAGAAGCTGTTGTGGTGCGGCGAATGGCCATGAACGCGGCGGCAACATCGGTCCAACCCGCGTCGAACTCCAGCCGCCGTCGCGTGACAAGCTGTTTTGTCTTCAGGACCATTCTGGTCTTGACCTCAACCGAGTAGGTGATCGCCCGTGCTTGTGGGAAGAAACGGCGCACCATCTCGTAAACACCCGCACCAATGGTTGTGGTGTCAATGCCGATGTGCGCTACGTTGTAACGCCGGGTCAGTGTTTCAATGCGGTTTGCCTGCTCCTGAAAATCCTGACCGTTAACAAATAGTTTTTCGATAACCCGGAATTTGCCGCCATCCATGGCCGGGGGCGCGACCACCACCACAGAGGCGTTGTCAGCGGTTTGGGCAGGATCGTAGCCAATCCATACCGGATTGTCGCCGAAGGGGCGGGCAAGATCCGGGGTAAAATCGCTCCATTCGTCCCAGCTGTCCACCATGCACCGGCGCATTTCCTCGAAGGTGAAGAACGATGTGGTGTCGTCAACCCATTCGCACAGGAACAGGTTCCTGAAATCCTGTTCGTTGTATTCCTGTCTGAGGTTCGGAATATCAAACAGGTTACAGCCGCCTGCCTCTGCATCTTCAATTGTAACAATCTGCCGCCACTGCCCGTCCGGTCCTGTCGCCCCTGCCTTGAGGGCGGCGTGCGAGGTATCAAAGTCAACCTTGTCTGCCTTTGCCCGCCCCTTGTTCCAGGCGGCCCCGGACCAGAAGGCGTGAGCATCCCTGCCGATTACGGATGGCGTCGAGAAATAAGTCAGTCGCCACTTTTTGTGCGTCGCCATGGCTGATGCGACTTTCCGGAATTCCAGGAATTTTGAGATCCACGAGTACTCATCAAGGTATACGTGCCCATGGTAAGACTGTGCGGTTTTGCTGTTGGTGCCCAAAAAGTAGAGGGTGGCCCCGTTGGCGAGCACAATAGGATCGCCCTTCAGTTCTATACCGGCAGCATCCTTGGCCCACTGAACAATGTAGCTTCTGAAAACATGGGCCTGTGATTTGGAGGCGCTCAGGAAGATCTGGTTGTCGCCGGTTTCTACCGCATCGAGAAATGCTTCACGTGCGAAATACCACGTGGCACCAATTTGACGTGACTTCAGGATGTTGCGCGCCCGGTTATGGCGCACACTGTGCCAGTACTTCTGATAGTCAAACAGATTGGCGTGAAAATCGTGGCGCAAGGTGCAGACCTGCTCATCGCTGATGGCGTTTTGCTCCTCCCGCTTCCGGCGCCGTCCCTTTGCCCGGTTCTCAAGTGCCGGGTTGAGGTCGGACTCCCGGCCCGTTGTCTTGAAGCGTTGTATGCGTGCCGTGCGCTCCAGAATGCGTGCAAGATTGTCAATCTCCGCAAGGTCGGAGTCTGTCTTCTGCTCCTTGACCACCAGTCGCATAAGGCGGGTTTCGACATGCCCCTCTATGCGCGTCAGTATCGGTGCGTCCTGCCATGCATCCCGGCGTTTCCATGCATCAATGGTGCCGTAGGGCTGGGACAAAGTGCGGGATATTTCCGCCACCGTGTAGCCTTGCCAGAACAGATTTCGGGCAATCAGGCGCGTTGAGGTGTCCGTTTCTGTGCTGTCTGTGAGGCATGTCATGGCGCAATAGTGTTGCAGCCATTTTGGTTCGGCACGGAAAAGAAGGTTATTTCAGCCGAAAATAACCACCGGACGTTTGCACCGCAGGCATGGCATGCACCACCGTTTGGCATACAGATTGTCAACCGATCCGGAATGCACCATGCCTGTCACCAAATTTTTTCGCGTCGCCACATCCGGGCGTACCGTCGATGGTCGCGAAATAACCGTCGAACAGATAGATCAGGTCGCCCGAACCTATGATCCAAACCGCTATGGGGCGCGGATCTGGCTGGAGCATATGCGGTCCTTTCTGCCCGACAATCCGGGTCGGGCCTATGGCGACGTGCTTGCGGTCAAAGCCGACACGGACAAGGCCGGAAACCGCGTCTTGCTGGCGCAAATGGATGCAACCGAGGATCTGATCAAAATGGCGGCATCCCGCCAGAAGGTTTACTGGTCTGTCGAGATTGATCCCAATTTTGCCAAGAGCGGTGAGGCATATCTGGTTGGTTTGGCTATTACAGACAGCCCGGCTTCGCTTGGCACCGAAATGCTCAAATTTGCTATCCAGTCGGACAAGGCACCGGACAAGACCCGCGTGCAGTTGTATGGCGCGGTCGTTGAGGATGACTTCCGGCTTGATACCATTGCCGCCGATGATGACAGCAGGCCGGGTCTCCTGTCGCGCGTCCGGGATATGCTGGCAGGCCCACCCAAGGCAGAGACGGTCCACACATCCGAAGCAGCAGACGGAATTCTTGTCATTGCCGACGAGGTGTCAAGGCTATCGGAGCGTATCGGGGCCTGTGCTCCTGCCGTCAAGGTCGATGCCTTGACTACCGAGCTTGCCGAGACCCGGCGCACTCTTGATGACCTGGTTACAAAGCTTTCATCCACCGATGCAAACCCACCGCGCCCGGTTGCAACCGGAAGCATAGCCCTGACGGATTGCTGATCATGCATAACAAAACCCGTGCCCTGTTCCAGACCTATACCGACCAGCTTTCGCGCCTGAACGGCGTGGAGAGTACCAGTACAAAATTCTCAATCGACCCGACCGTCGAGCAAACGCTGGAAGACCGCATTCAGGACAGCGCAGATTTCCTCCAGAGCATCAACATGATCTCCCGGACTGAGCAGTCAGGACAGATTCTGGGCCTTGGTGCCTCCGGCCCTGTGGCAGGGCGTACCAATACCGCCGAGAAGGACAGGCAGCCCCGCGCGGTCACAGGGCTGACGAAGCGCGAGTACACGTGCCGGAAGACGGATTTTGACACCTTCGTTCCCTATGCCCTTCTGGATAGCTGGGCGAAGTTTCCGGATTTTCACGCACGGATCAGGGATCACGTAACCCGGCAGATCGCCCGTGACCGGCTCATGATTGGCTGGAACGGAACGTCAGCAGCCGCAAATACAAACCCGGTTACGAATACCTTGTTGCAAGATGTGAACATCGGCTGGCTTCAGCATCTGCGCACCGATGCCCCGGCGCGTGTCATGTCCGGAAAAAAGATGGGCGAGGCCAAGGGCGCCGATTACCGCAATCTGGATGCCTTGGTCTTTGATGTCTGCAACGAGCTTGTTGCGGAGCATCATCGGGGTGATCCGTCGATCGTGGTCATTGTCGGCAACCAGTTGTTGAATGATCGCTATCTGTCGATGATCAATAACCCGACCGCCGATGCGCCGACCGAGCGGGCGGCATGGCAAACAACCATCCTGAACAAAACCATCGGCGGGCGCTCGGCCTTGACGGTGCCGTTTTTCCCGGCCCGCTCCGTTCTGGTTACCTCGCCTTCGAACCTCTCCATCTATTGGCAGGCCGGAAGCCATCGTCGTCACATCGAGGACGAGCCGAAGCGCGACCGTATTGTGGACTATCTCTCCATCAACGAGGCGTACGTCGTCGAGGATATGGGCAAGTGTGCACTGGTCGAAGGCATTCAGCTCCCGGACGGCCAGGGCGGGTGGGCGTGATGTCGCCGGCCCGTCAACATTTCATCCGTACAATGGCGGCCCGCCATGATGCCAACGACCCCATGGACCGTATGGCGGCCCGGTCGTCATCTGAAAAAATGCAGGCACAGTTACGTTTGCATACGTCTGTTCTGAAAACCAAGCAGTCCCGGACGGCAAAGACGGCGGCGAAGGCCGAATTCCTGCCCGCCTACACGGATTATGTCGATGGTGTCCTTGAAGGCGGGCGCGGCGCACAGGACGATGTTCTGGCGATGGTCATGCTGTGGCGTCTGGATACGGGTGATCTTGAGGGGGCTTTGCACATTGCGGATTACGCTGTTCGCCATGATCTGAGCATGCCGCCCGGTTTCACCCGGAATCTGCCCACCACACTGCTTGAGCAGATGGCGGATGTTGCGCTCGAGCGCCCTGATCCGGACCCGCTGCACGCAGCACCGCTGGACCGGGCCTTGCTCCTGACGCAGGAGGCCGACATGCCGGACGAAGTGAGGGCAAAGGCACACAAGGCGCTTGGCCTTGCCTGTATGGACGGCAACCCGGTCAAGGCAATGGATCATTTCGAGGCCGCGCTCGCCCTCCATCCGAAGTGCGGTGTACGGAGCCATCTGGCGCGATTGAGGCGGCTTTCTGTTGCATCGGACGAAGGGACATAGCAGGCCCCCCGGCGCGGTGACGGCGCGGGGGACGTGATGAGCCTTCCAAGGCCCTGAACGGTCCTCTGCCGTCACCGCCACTACCATGGATCAAAGCGTATGTCTGTTCTTGTACCTACCAGTTTTCGGGCCACGAGTTACGAGCGGACCATCACCAATGATGGCTGGTTCCCGAACGTCGATCTTGCGGAATTCCGGTCCCAAACGGGGCTGGGAGACACGTTTGGCCCGGATCGCATGGCCGCAGCGGTGCAGGCCGCGATTCTGGAGGTCAACGCGGGTGTTCGTGCGTGGAGGTCTGCGCAGACAGCAGCATGCCTTGATCAGGTTCCGGAGCAGACATCGTATGGCGGCGTTCCGGAAAAAGTCCTCTTCTACAAGCGGGCTGTTTACGCCCGCGCCCGTGCCGAACTGCTTCTGACAACCCGTGATTTTGACAGCACAAAATCGGGCCATGGACGAGCGGATGATCTGGAGGGTACAGCCCGTGACTACCTTCGCCATGCCGCCGAGGCAACGGCCAGACTGTGCGGTAAGCCCCGTATTGTTGTGGAGTTGATCTGATGGCTTCCATTCGATCCCTGCACGGCGAGACCGTGGACCAGTTGGCTCTGAGGGTCTATGGCGACACGACGATGACGACTCGCATTTACGCGGCAAACCCCGGACTTGCTGATCTTGGTCTTGTGCTGCCGCACGGAACGCCGATCACCCTCCCGCCCGTATCCGCCCCTGTAAAGAAACGCATAAGCCTGTGGGACTGAGTGAAATGCATGATGAATTTGATGCGGCCATCCGTGTTGCACCGGCGGCGGCTGGGGCCATGTGGTCGTGTATGGGTTTCTCGCTCAATGAACTGGTAGCCTGGGGCACCCTCATTTACGTCAGCCTCCAGATAGGGCTGCTTGTACCACGATATTGGGCGCTGGTTCGGACCCGTCACCGGGGGCGGTCATGATTCCCCGTCTTCCTGCGGCTGTTGTGGCCCTTGTCGCTGGTGGTGCCGGGGCCATGGCCATCGCCCTGCCGTACATTGCGAGCCACGAGGGGACACGCCTGAGCGCGTATCAGGATGCCGCCCGCGTCTGGACTATCTGCTCCGGCCACACCCGCGACGTTGCGCCGGGCCAGACAGCCGCCCCGGAGACGTGCCGATCTCTTCTTCAGGCGGATGTGGCTGAGAGCCTTGAGGCTGTCGAGAGATTCATTTCTGTCCCGCTGCCTGAATCTGCGCTGGCCGCCCTTGCCTCGTTCTGCTTCAACGTTGGTCAAGAAGCCTGCCGCAAGTCTACGGCGTTCCGGAAGATCAACGAAGGGGACCGGGCTGGCGGTTGTCATGATCTGCGACGCTGGGTTTTTGTCGGCAAGAAAGACTGTCGGGACCCGGCCAACAATTGCCGGGGCCTTGTCCACCGGCGCGAGCAGGAGGTCGCACTATGCCTGCTGCCATAACGCGATTGGCCTTGCGGCATCCGCTGGTGGTTCTGGCCGCGCTGGCCGCCATGGTCACGTGGCAGTGGCGCACCGTGTCCGGTCTGCGGGTCGATCTGGGGGACGCCATGGTTCGTCTGTCTGCCGCCGAGCAGGCCAATGCCACCAACATTGCCGCGCTTTCTGTCTTGCGGATGGAACGTGACCGCATTGTCGCCCGGTTGGGTGAGGTGTCAGCCGCTGATGCGCAGCGCAGCGCGGTCGCGGCAACCATCAAGGAGTCTTCCCGCCATGCTTCAGGCCCGAAAGATACGTGCCAGTCTGTGTCTCCTGGCTTGCGCACTGCCCTTGACGGGCTGCGCCGCGCCCGCCTTCAAACCAACAGTGATACACGTGGAGCGCATGGTGCCGCCTCCGTTCCTGCTGACCTGCAGCCCTGACCCGGACGTGCCGGAGGCGGCAGACCAGTCTGCCGTTGCGGGCTATCTGGTTGACGTCTGGGCGGCAGGTGAGAGTTGCCGGTCACGGCTGGCGGCTGTTCTTGCGTGGAGCCGGGAGGACGAGCCGTGAAGAAGCTGGGTGATATACGCGAAGCCGTCCTTGGGTCTCCTTTGGGGATTGCGCCGGACAAGCTGCTCGTTTTTGCGGAGAAAGGGTCGGTCCTGTCCCGGCGCAGCCCGCGTAACCATGCATTCGTGATGAACTATACCGCGCACCTGATTGTAACGGACTACACAGGTGCGCCCGAGGCTCTTTTCTTTGTGGTTCTGGACTGGTTGCACACGGTTGATCCTGATGTGTCCGACGAAGCTATCCGCTTTCTGGTCGACGTGATTGATCACAAGAGTGTGGATATCTCTCTCACCATCGATCTTGAAGACATTGTTGCCCCCAGTCCGGAAGCCGGGGGTATGCGCCTGCGGATGGTGCCTGCCCCGGATGCAACGAAGCTTGGAGATGTCTTTCCATGAACGATGAGGCATTTGAACCGCTTGATGCCTGGCTTCGGTCGGCTCTGGTTGCGCTGGGTCCGGGCGAGCGGAAGAAGCTGATGCGCCGTCTTGGTCAGATTATGCGGCGGCGCAACCAGTCTCGTATGGCCCGGCAGGTCGGGCCGGACGGCGAGCGTTGGCCGACGCGAAAGCGAAACAACCGGGGGCGGATACGGACCGCGAAAAAGATGATGGTCAGGCTGCGTGATTCAAGACGAATGACGCTGGTAGCGACTGCGGATGGTGTCGAGGTTGGCTGGCGCGGCCACCGCGCCCGTGTGGCTGCCGTTCATCACTATGGACGGACAGACACGGTTTCGGAAAACGGCAGCCTTGCCCTTTATGCCGCCCGTCCCCTTCTGGGTTTGCCCGCAGCGGATCGAAAGGCAATCCGCTCCACCATCATCGAAGCCTTGCGAGGCATCCGGTAATGGCGGGCCTGGCTGACATCCAAAGACGGCTTGAAAACCTTGTGGCATTCGGCGTCATTACCCGTGTCGATCATGAAGGGCGGCGCGTTCGCGCGACCATCTCCGGTCGTGAGACGGGATGGTTGCCTTATCCCGCCGAGATCGGGGCGAACTTTATTCGTTGGAGGCCATTGCGGACAGGGACGCAGGTTGTTCTGGCCTGCCCGTCCGGGAACCCGGCGAATGCCGTCATTGTTCAGGTGCTTTATTCCGATGCCCTGCCGCCCCCGGATACATCGGATGGTCTGGATGTCATCCAGTGGAATGACGGCACCACAGTTTCTTATGACAGCTTGAAGCAACACCTGTCTCTCCGGACACCCGGGTCCGTTGGGGTTGAGGCAGGCGGCGATGTCAGGGCCAGCGCCGGGCAGTCCGTAGACATTTCAGCAGCCACGACAGCCCGTATTGCCGCCCAGACGGTCGAGATTGTTGCCAGCGGCGGGGGCAGCGGTGCCACCAGCATGACCGGCAGCTTCAGCCTGAACGGTGATCTTGCCGTGACCGGCGTCGTGACGGTCAACGGCAGCCTCCACGCCAGCGGTGACATTCTGGCGGGCGGGGCCAACAGCAACCATCACAGCCACCCGTAGGACGCGATGACAATCAGCATTGATCCCGTTTCAGGTACTGTCGTGAATGAGTTGCAGGATATTCGCAATTCTGTTGCAGACATCCTGCGCACCCCCGTTGGAACGCGGGTTATGCGTCGGGGTTATGGGTCCCATATCTTTGATTTGATCGACAGCCCCGGCTCACAGGCGTGGACCCTGTCCGTGATTGCCGCAGCCGCCGAGGCTATCACCCGCTGGGAGCCAAGGGTTCGAGTGGTGTCGGGCAATGTTGTTGTGCATGCCGATGGGTCAGCCGAGATCCGTACGGTTCTTTCTGTGCGCGCATCCAATTTGAATATTGCAGCAGACACGGTCCTTGGCGGTGTGCGATGAGCCGCTTTGCCTCTATTGATCTGTCCCGTCTTCCGGCCCCGGATGCGGTTGAGCCACTGGATTTCGAGACAATCCTTGCCGCGCGTAAGGCCGCTTTGCGCGTAAGGCTGGATGCAGCCGGATTGCTTCCTGACTGGAATCCAGACAGCGAGAGTGACCCGCTCGTCAAGCTTCTGGAAGAGGCGAGCTATCGTGAATTGCTTCTGCGCCAGCGGATCAATGACGGTGTTCGCGCGGTCATGCTGGCGACAGCCACGGGAACGACTTTGGATGTTCTTGCCGCCAATTTTTCCACATCACGCCAGATTGTCGAGGCCGGTGACCCGAAGGTGGTGCCACCCCGTCCGCCGGTTCATGAGACTGATTCCCGTCTCCGCTCAAGGGTGCAACTGGCGTTCGAAGCCCTGTCAACGGCCGGACCCGAAGGCGCGTATGTGTATCACGCGCTCAATGCCGACCCGCGTGTCTCCGATGTGGCGGTCACATCGCCACAGCCGGGCCATGTCATCCTGACGATCCTGTCCAGCGAAGGGGACGGGACTCCCTCTTCCAGTCTTCTGTCCACCGTTGATGCATCCATGAAGGGGCGGTCCGGAGACGGGGTAAGGCCGTTTACGGATTGTCTGCAGGTGCAGGCCGGAACGAAGCTGGAGTACAGCGTGGAGGCGGCCCTTGATCTTTATGACGGGCCAGATTCAGAGGTTGTCAGGGCGGCTTCTGAAGCATCCGTTACCGCCTTTACGCGGGTCCAGCGCCGCCTTGGCGAGCCGGTCACCCTTGACGGGCTGTACAAGGCCCTGCGTGTGGATGGGGTGCGCAAGGTTCATCTGTCAAAACCATCCGCAGACCTTGAACCGGGTGAAACCGGCTGGGCACAGTGCACAGGCATTCGGGTTGTGCGGCAGGGGCACGGCCATGGCGAATAACCTCCTCCCCCCCTCGGCGTCTCACCTTGAACGCCTGCTTGCCGATGTGGATGCTGTCCGCCTTAATGCCCTGGATATTGCGATCCGCGATATCTGGAATCCTGCAGCCTGTCCGGCTCCTTTTCTCCCCTGGCTCGCGTGGGCGTTGTCGGTAGATGTGTGGAACCCGGACTGGCCGGAGGCGCGGAAGCGGGCGGTGATTGCGGCTTCGTTTCAAGTGCACCGCCACAAGGGGACGCGGCGCGCGGTGCGCGAGGCACTTGAGGCCCTTGATGTTGACGTCACGCTGACCGAATGGTTTGAGGCTGACCCGCCCGCACCCGTCCATACGTTTACCGCCGAAATTGCCACGCCCGGCCCGGTCTCCCCCGCCCTTTCCGAGGAAGCCCTGTCCATGATCCGGGCGTCCAAGAATGTTCGCTCGCACCTGACCGCCCTGCGCGTGGTCCTGCACCAGTCCGGCGCAACCCCACAGACGGCAGCGGCCTTGCTTCTGGGTGAGACCGTCTGCCTGCGTCCCGCCCCCCCGGTTGACCCGGTTTCCCTCGCCACCGCCCCCCTGATGGCCGCCGCCCTGTACGGCGCGGAAACGGTCACTGCCTATCCGCTGGAGGCCGCATGAGCGCACCACACTATTACACTTTGGTAACCGACGCGGGTCATACCCGCCTGACTGAAGGCCTTGCTACGTCCAAGCCGGTTGTTCTGACCCACTTTGCTTTCGGGGACGGCGACGGCGCAGCCTATGACCCGACGCCGGATCAAACCGCCCTGCGCCGCGAGGTCTGGCGCACCGAAATCAATTCCATCCGCACCGACCCGAAAAACCCCGCCTGGCTGACCGTCGAGGCGGTGATCCCGGCGCGGGTCGGCGGCTGGACCGTGCGCGAGGCCGGTGTGTTTGACGCCGATGGCACCCTGATTGCCGTCGCTAAATATCCCGAGAGCTTCAAGCCTCAACTGGATGACGGCGTGGGCAAGGACCTGTGCTGCCGGATGATTTTACAACACGGCAACGTGAGCGCCGTGACCCTGAAAATTGACCCGTCGGTGGTGCTTGCGACGCGCGATCATGTTTCCGCAGAGGTCGCCGCTGCGATCGCCTCTCATGCCGGTCCCGGTCACAGTCCGCCGGATGCCTCCACCACTGTCAAGGGACTGGTGGAACTGGCCACCACAGCCGAGGCCCGCGCCGGGTCGTCCACCGCTCTGGCCGTCACCCCGGCGGGCCTGAAGGCCGCCATGGATGCCGCCACCATCCCCGCCGCCACCCCCACCACGCGCGGCATTGTTCGTCTGGCGACGGCGGATGAGGTCAAGGCCGGGACGGATGTGGAAAAGGCGGTCACGCCTGCGGCACTGGCGGGCCATCTCTTGATGCAGAACGCCTTCATCAAGGCTGATCCGGACAGCGTGGTGTTCACAAAGACCGCTGCCAACGCGATCAGCCTGAAGGCCGGAACGGCTGTGGAGGTACACGGCAAGGCCATCTCGTTTACAACCAATACGGCGGTGGTGATGCCGACCCTGACCCCAGGCACCGACTACGCGGTGTACGTCTGCGCCGATGGGTCCGTGCGCGCCGCTGCCAACTTCAAGGCCCCGGTCGGCTATACGTCAGCCAACGCGCGCAAGATCGGCGGCTTTCATTATGCGCCCGGAGGCAACGCGACGGCACAGGCGGG
>NZ_JAAVTF010000017.1:0-27531 GCF_012102665.1 Haematospirillum sp. 15-248
CATCGGGCGTCCGAAAGCCAAAACAGCTGGGCCATTCATGCCTCCAATCTCCCGATTGAAGGGTATGAATCTGATCCGCAGACCACGAGCAATACCATGATTGAGTCTGGAGCCTAGGTTATTTCTGTATTGCTCTTTATGCCCCGCTGTTTCGGCAGCGGGGCTTTGTGCTGTTGATCTTCAGGCAAAGTCTGTGAGGCGACAGATCAGGCCATGACGCAGTTCAAAGAACGAGACGCCGCGTAGATCAATGCGCTGGCCTTCTTTCCAGCCATTGGGAAGATCTGTGGCAACAATTGCGGCATAGTCCACTTCAAGGGCAACCGCATCGTGCCCGACAACAGCATGGCGGACAGACTGGCTGCGGACTGAAAAAGCACGGATGCTTTGTTCAGCAAGAGTTGTGAAGGCTTCTTTCCCCGCCAACGTCAACCCGGATACACCCCCGTTGACGCTCTCAAACACAATATCGTCTGACAGGGTTTCCAGCATGGCGAGAACGTCTTTCTGGTTATAGGCATCAATGTATCCGACAACAGCAGTTGGCAGCAAACCGGGGGACATGGTTTTCTCCACACCAAAGGGAACGGGAAACACAAAGCCATACCTTATCTGTGTGTCACCAATGACAGCGTGAATCAAATGGAATCCTTGTGATATCTCTGTCGTTGCCTGCGGATTATTTTGTTTTTTATGTGACGTTCTATCCAAAGTATCTGGATGGAAAAGTATTTTGGGTGCAGTCTGATGTGTGAGTCATTCCGGGTTTTGTTGCCGGAATATGGGGGTGGTTATGGGGATGCGCCTTCTTACTCCTGATCGGTACCGACGCATGCCATGGCGTAATGGTCGCGGTATGACGACCGAACTTGCCCGTGAACCAGAAGACGGAATGGGCAATTTTCTCTGGCGTGTCAGTATTTCCGAGGTTAGCCGACAGGGGCCGTTCTCGTTGTTTCCCGGCTATGATCGTCTTGTTGCGGTTATTGAAGGGGAAGGAATGGATCTTCTGCTCGATGGGTCACTGGTCGAGCGGCTGAGCCGTAAAACAGCACCCTATACCTTTTCTGGCGACAGATTGGCTGAATGCCGTCTTATTGGCGGGATGATCCGGGATTTCAACCTGATTGTTGATCGTCATTATGGCCGTGCCACATTGCATCGCATTCGTAAAGGACCTGGTCTGACAGTGGGGGGGCTGGGGTCTGTCGTCTTGATTTATGCTGTTTCCGGCGAAGCCTGGATCCGGTTTCGGGAACAGGATGAAGAGCAACGGATTCGCCTGGAGGAAGAGCATACCTTGATCTTGGAGGGGGATCAGGTTGAGATCACGTGCCCGGCAGCAGAAGCTGAGGCCCTTGTCTCCGAGGTCAGTGTCGTCGGGCGTGCCAATGCTCATATTTGTATTGGTGCAATGGAAGATAATACCTTGCCATAACGCACCCCCCGCTGCGGGGATGGTCATATCTTCCATGGCGATGTAGAAAATGGGCAGCTCTGACAACAGCTGGCATTTGTGATGACACCCATTATTCCCATGTACCAAAAGCCCCCGGCCGGCCCGAAGGCAACATTCCGACTGTCATCGGACTATGTTCCTGCCGGTGATCAGCCTGCTGCAATTGAAGCTCTGACCAAGGGTATCTTGGCTGGTGAACGAGATCAGGTTCTGTTGGGGGTAACGGGATCAGGAAAAACCTTCACGGCTGCCAAGGTCATTGAGGCATTGGGGCGCCCTGCTCTGGTGATGGCTCCCAACAAGACGCTGGCTGCCCAGCTGTATGCAGAAATGAAGGCATTTTTTCCTGACAATGCTGTCGAGTATTTTGTGTCGTATTATGATTATTATCAGCCAGAGGCTTATGTACCCCGTACCGATACGTACATCGAGAAAGACGCCTCGATCAACGAGCAGATCGATCGTATGCGTCATGCTGCAACCCGCGCAATCCTGGAACGCCGGGATGTGGTGATTGTCGCTTCTGTTTCCTGCTTGTATGGCCTTGGGTCTGTTGAAAGCTATTCTGCTATGCGGGTTGTGGTACGCAAGGGCGATGTTCTTGATCGTGATGCACTTATCCGGTCACTGGTATCCTTGCAATACAGGCGCAACAATGCTGGTTTCTCGCGCGGGGATTTTCGTGTACGCGGGGATGTTGTCGAGTTGTTTCCGGTTCACTATGAGGATCGAGCCTGGCGTATCGATCTGTTTGGTGACGAAGTTGACCGTATTGTTGAATTTGATCCCCTGACCGGCGAAGTGCTGCTGTCCCTTGCGGAAATGATCGTTTATCCCAACAGCCACCACGTTACGCCGCGTCCCGCCTTGTCCCAAGCTGCCAAGGGCATTCGTGCCGAGTTGAAGGAACGCTTGGTTGCACTCTCGGCGGCAGGCAAGCTTCTCGAGGAACAACGCTTGCGGGAGCGGACACTTTTTGATCTGGAGATGCTGGAGACAACAGGCTTCTGCAAGGGAATCGAGAACTATTCCCGTTGGTTGACCGGGCGCAATCCGGGTGAACCGCCGCCGACACTCTTCGAATATCTTCCCGAAGATGCGGTACTCATCGTCGATGAGAGTCACGTAACAGTGCCCCAGATCGGGGGTATGTATCGTGGCGACTATAACCGCAAGTCAACGCTTGCTGATTATGGATTCCGTCTGCCTTCTTGCGTGGACAATCGACCACTGAAATTCGAGGAATGGGATGCCATGCGTCCTGCGACGGTTTTTGTTTCAGCAACCCCGGGAGATTGGGAGCTGGAGCGGGCAGGTGGTGTGTTTGTCGAACAGGTTATTCGTCCTACCGGTTTGGTGGACCCAGTCTGCGAAGTGCGGCCTGTCGCGTATCAGGTTGATGATCTTCTGGCGGAGGTGCGCACCGTTTCAGCCTCGGGAGGCCGAACCTTGGTGACTGTGTTGACCAAGAAGATGGCTGAAGATCTGACCGAATTCTTGCATGATCAGGGAATCCGGGTTCGCTATATGCATTCCGATATCGAGACACTGGAGCGGATCGAGATTATCCGTGATCTGCGTCTGGGTGTTTTTGACGTGCTTGTCGGGATCAACCTATTGCGTGAAGGTCTGGACATTCCTGAATGTGCCTTGGTTGCCATCCTTGATGCTGACAAGGAGGGTTTCTTGCGTTCCACCCGTTCCTTGATCCAGACCATTGGTCGTGCGGCCCGTAATGTTGATGGCCGCGTTGTATTGTATGCAGACCGTATGACAGATAGTCTTGTGGCGGCCTTGGACGAAACGGCGCGGCGACGCAAGAGACAGCAAGCCTGGAATGCTGAGCATGGCATCACACCCGAGAGTGTGCGGTCTCGTATACTGGATGTCGTTGGGGATGTGAGTGTCCATGATTACGTGACCGTTGATACAGGACCTGTTGGTAAGGTCGCCCTGACGGGTCAGTCCCTGCAAGATGTTATCCGTGATCTGGACAAGAAAATGCGGGCCGCTGCCGGCAACCTCGAGTTCGAGGAAGCCGCACGCCTGCGTGATGAGATCCGTCGCCTTGAAGCCCTTGATCTGGAAGTTCCGGTTCCACCGCCGACATCCTCAACGATGGCTGGCAAGGCCAGATCATCACGGCGGCAACGTCCGTAACGTTAGATCTCACCGTTCTCAAGGGATCGTGCCAACAGTTCAAGGGCGCGCATACCCCGCACCGAGTTCCCTTTTTCCGTAAGGGGAGGAGACCATACGCAGGCTGTTCCACGCCCGGGAATAACGGCCAGAATGCCCCCGCCAACGCCACTCTTTCCTGGCCAGCCAACACGGAAAGAGAAGTCTCCTGTGCCGTCATACAAGCCGCACGTCAACATCAGGGAGCATACCTGCCGGGCTTCAACAGGCTCAAGAATCCGGTTTCCTTTCAGGGTTTTTCCGCCCGTTGCCAGGAACAGGCCCGCCCGTGCCAGATCGACGCAACTCATCGGTATGGAACATTGCTTGAAATAGGCTGTTGTAACGGCTTCTACAGGGTTCTCCATTCGCCCATGTGCTTTCAGGAAGTAAGCAATGGCGCGATTGCGGTCCCCGTGTACGTATTCTGAACGAAAAACCGTATCGTCAAATACCAATTTGATATCTCCGGCAAGATGGCCGAGGAAATCGATAACGGCCCTGTCGGGCAGGGCAAAGCGGCTGACAATGGCATTGGTTACAGCCAAGGCACCGGCATTGATGAAGGGATTGCGCGGCAGGCCATTTTCTTGCTCAAGCAGAACAAGTGAGTTGAATGCCGTTCCGGAAGGTTCCCGTCCGACTCTCTCCCATAGTTCGTCCCCCCATGTTTGCAGGGCCAGAACCAGAGAAAACAGTTTGGATATGCTCTGGATTGAGAAAGGGGAAAAGGCATCGCCGGCTGTTGCCAAGCGTCCGTCCAACATCTGAAGTGCGATGCCGAATCGATCCGGTGCAACGCAGGCCAAGGCTGGTATATAATCAGCGACCTTGCCTTCCAAGGGTTCTGCCAGAATGCGATTATAAACGCGGTCAACGACGACCTGAAGCTCATCCACCGGATATGCTCCTGCCAGGGGGGCAATGCTTCCCACGATAGCGCCTTGTCCTAGCCGACAGAATTCCCTGCTGATAATTGAATGTGCAGCAATGACTCAAGGGCAGACTCAAGGGCCTCGGGAGAGGTAAAGTGAATGGCATGCATGCCAACCCGACGGGCCCCGTCAACATTATGCTGGTTGTCATCAATAAAAACGCAATCCTCTGCCTTAAGGTCATTTCGCTGTAGCAAGACCTGATAAATTTCAGGATCCGGTTTTACCTGATGTTCCTCTCCAGATACAACAATGTCCCGGAACAGATCCATGAACGGATAGTTCTTGCGCGTTGTTTCAAAAGTGTCTGCTGCCCAGTTGGTAATGGCATACAAAGGAATATTGGCCGCATGCAGCCGTTCAAGGATGGAAACCGTACCCGCAATTGCCCCGGTTATACTGATATCAAAATTATCATGGTACTGACCTATGATATGAGCATATTGCGGATGGTTCTCGCGGAAGTTTCGCTCGGCTTCTATCCACGAGCGACCACGGTCCTGCTCCATATTCCACGATTCAAAGTCAACATCGTTCAGAAAAGACCGCGCCGCTTCCTTATCCCCCGAGAAAGCCGGAAGAAAAGCACGTGCGGGGTCCCAGCCGATCAGCACGCCTCCTAAATCAAAAACAACCACCGAAGGTCTTTTCTTTTTTTTAGGCTTACCTGAAGACATGCACAGCCTCATAACCGATCATTGTCCCAGATTATGACGTCATCAGTGCGGAAACAAGACCCGTTTTCCCAAGATATGTCATGGGGTAATGTGATCGTGTGATGAGGCACACCTAACCTAGGCGTTTATTATTTCTGCGAGGAATGATCACCAATAATACTCGGTCCGCTCCGCGTTGTCAGGCTTCCTGCCAGGATGACCGGGAACGTTCCTATTTTTATGTTCGTGAATGAAACGCCGTAAACAGGATCTATGACAGATGGCACAAGAGCATCTTCAGGGGGCCCTGAAAGACCAAGGCAACCTTTGTCCATAATGGCAATGTGGTCACAAAAACGAGCTGCCAGGCACAGGTCGTGCAGAACAATGGTGACAGAGCGATTCTCACGCCTTGCCAAGTCAGCCAGAAGCTCGCACACAGCAATCTGATGCGCTGGATCCAGGTTGGCTGTTGGTTCGTCGGCCAAGATAACAGGGGTCTCTGTGGCTAAAACACGCGCCAACATGACCTTTGCTTTTTCACCGCCGGACAAGGTTGTTGCATCACGTTTGCCAAGACCCTGTATGCCCACACGCTCCATTGCCCTGTCAACGGCTTTGCAATCGGTTTTGCCGGACCTCCAGCGACCGGCCCAGGGCAGGCGCCCCAGTTCAACAACCTGCCGCACATTTAGTGACCAATGCAGGATATGGCCCTGCGGTAAATACCCGACAAGACGTGCGCGTGCCCTGGTTTCTGGTGCCGGTAACAACATATCCTCTAGCGTAAAGACTCCACGGGCAGGAACAATCCCGGCGATGGCTTTCAGCAGTGTGCTTTTGCCAGCTCCGTTCGGACCAATCAAACCGGTTAGTGCTCCTTTTGGTGCCTCGAACCGCTCAGCCTGTATTCTGACAGTGTGCCCCGGGGTGACAAGGACGGAGCAAGCAAGAAGAGATGTCATGCCTGAGAAACACCTTGCCGATATCGTAAGACAAGCGCGATGAAGAAAGGTGTCCCGACCAAGGCTGTTACAACGCCGATCATCATTTCCTGACGCGTTGGTACAATCCGGACCAGGCAGTCAGCAAGCACCAGCAGCAAGGCCCCGCCAAGAGCCGAAGGAAGAAGAAGGTGACTCGGTTTGCGGGATACCAAAGGACGAAGGAGATGGGGTACAACAAGACCAACAAAGCCAATCGCGCCCGTTACAGCGACAGCCCCGCCGACAGATGCAGCAATGCCGATAATAACGAGGGTATGAAGCCGGGCTATTTTTACACCCAAGCTTGATGCTGTTTCCAGCCCCAGAGAGAGAGCATCAAGCGCTCGCCCGGTTGACAGGGCAATCAGGGATCCAACCAGAATAAATGGTGTGCATAAAAGGACATCATCCATCGAGCGATCTTTCAGGGACCCCATCAGCCATAGCACCATTTCACTGACAGCCCATGGATTGGGAGCCAGATTCAGGGCAACAGCCGTCAGGGCAACTGCAACACCGGAAATGGCCATGCCGCCCAGAACCAGATCTGTTCCATCCCGCCCTTTGCGGGCCAGTAAAGCCAGTACCAATGTCGCAACAGCTGCTGCTCCCAAGGCAAACAGGGGCACAGCCCATCCAGATGCAAACGACAGGCCATGGTAGAGGGCGACAACAGCACCCAGCCCTGCCGCTGGTGAAATGCCTGTCAGCCCGGGTTCTGCCAGTGGATTGCGTAAAAGCCCCTGTAGTGTTGCCCCCGACAAGCCAAGAGCGGCTCCAACTTCCAGCCCAAGCAGAAGTCTGGGGATTCGTATATCCTGAATTACCATGGTAATGCGTGGATCTCCCTTCCCAAGTACCCCCGCAAGAACATCGGCTAATGGCAACGATGTAGATCCAATACACAGACTGATAAGCGAAACAATGCCCAGAAGGACAGTCAAGATGACAGAGAGTGGGATTATTCGCACTGTCCATCCTCCACTGTCCGGGGCGGCAGTATCAGTAGCGCGGATGAAAGATGTTCCGCTGCTTCCATGACGGTCCAGGTTGAACACGCCCACATGGCTCCGGGAACTGTAATGGCAGGAATTTTCTTCTCTCTTGACAGGTGTTGTAACTGCCGTGATGAAATATCCATTCCCCGTGAGTAATAGGGGGCATCGAAAAAGCTGGCCAGAAGCAGATCTGGGGGGTCCAGCAGAAGGTGCTCGGGATCATGACGCGGCCATCCCTCAGCTTGCGTGACATTACGCAGGCCATTGAGAGTCATGATCGCATCAATAATGGTGCCCGGACCGGCGCTGTATCCACCCGGTGTCTGGTACAGGGCACGGCGATCAGCCCCGGTTCGTCGGTAAGCAACCGCATCCAGGGAACGCTTCATGGCCTGTTTCAGCATCGTGCCGCGCTCATGCTGGCCAAGAGCTTCGGCGGCAAGGTCGATTTGATGGCCTATGCCTTCTACTGTCTCTGTCATGGGAAGACGGACCACGCGAATGCCGGATGTTTCAAGCAGAGAAGCCATGCGGTGATGGCTCCAAGCGTCTGTTATGACGACATCGGCACCAAGCTGGATGTAGGCTTCTGCAGACGGGGTTGGCCGCGGATATCCTGCCCCTTTCCGGGCCATCCAGGATACATGAGGGTCCGCCGCATCAGGTGATACAGCAACAATCTGATCCGGATCAGCCAGCTTCAGAATAACCTGATCGGCACATAGGGTGGCTGAAGCCACACGGGGTTGATGTGCAAAAACCCGCAAAGGAAGGCAGAACAAGAGAATGCTGGCAGCCAATATAAGCATGCTGCTGTTCTTGTGGTTGGAAGAGATCATGGGCATGTCCTCAATACTGAACCGTCAGGCCGGCAAATACAGAGCGCCCCGGGGTTCCGCGCCCATATTGTTCCTCATAACGGCGGTTCAGCACATTCTCCATACGCCCATGTATGCGGAGGGTTTCGTTCACAACCCATCCTAGTTTGAAATCTGCAACCCAATATTCACTTGCCCGTTCTCCGAACTGTGAAGCTTGGTCGCGGTAACGGAGGTTTGTTTGGGCATGCAGGGCAGGTGTTATAGCCCAACCCAGTGACCCCGTTGCCTGATGAAGGGGCAAGTCGCGCAAACGCTCCCCGGTCAGTTTATTTTCGCTGATCTGCCACGTATGTGTACCCCGTGCGGTCAGGGTGTTGGTCAAACGCACCGAAAACTCGGTTTCCACCCCACGGGCCCGCACACGCGCCGTGTTTTCATAATTGCCGCCGTAGGGGCAGCCGGGACGTGCACTGCTCTTGGATGACCAGCTGATCTGGTCTTTGATCATATTCTTGAACCAGTCTACGCTCAGAATGGTCCGACCTGAATCGAAACGTTGCTGGAACCCTGTATCCCATCCTCTCAAGCTTTCCGACTTGAGGTTCGGGTTGCCGCCACATACATCGTAGCGTTCGTAGAGACTGGGTGTTTGCCAAGCCGTACCATAACTTCCGTGGATGGTTGTTCCGGTAAGGGCAACGTGATACGCGGCCCCCAGTTTCCAGTTTTCATCACCGCCATGATGCGTTTGGTTGTCGGTGCGGCCAGAGGCGATAAAATCCAGATTGTCGAGCGGGGTTATCCCCAACGTCATAAAGGCCCCATGCGTGCGCAGTGACACATCGGTATTGGGCGATGACGAAGCGTAATTCGGTGCGGAGAGATTGATGGAGTCACGCCCCAAATCAGCACCAAACTGGATGTTGACAGATGGGTTCAGTGTCCAGGTTCCAAGATAGTCCAGGCGACTTCTTTGCCCCTTATACGCATCAGGCAGAGGAAGGCCCCGGACAATCGCACGTTCCGTTTTGCTGTCTGAAACGGCGATGACCTGCGTCAGGCCAAGGGATGGGGTCTTGTGTGTGCCGGCCAGCCTGGCTTGGTGACTGGTAATGTCAACGCTGTCAAACGTATCCTGCGTATTCCAGTCATAAAAACGATCCTCACGCGTATAACGGACAAAGCTGTCTAATCGTGCCTCCTCTGTTGCCTGAAGGCCCAGGCGAGCCGCTCCTCCCCACTGGCGGTATCCATCACGCTCTGTGCCCCCCCTGCGCTTGTTATAGTCGGAGTAACCGCCCCTGTTTTCACCATGTAAGGACACACGGTAGTCTATGGGGCCGGACAGACCGGATATCATGGATTGTCCTCTACGGGTCTTGTAGCTGCCTAACTCCACAGCCGACTTTCCACTGAAGGGGGCATTGGCACGCTTTGTTGTGATATTGATGACGCCACCGCCGGTATCAGCACCAAAACGTCCAGCCTGTGGACCCCGCAGAACATCAACGCTCTCAATATCATCCATGTTCATACCAGAAACATAGAACTGAGATTGGGATCTTGATGTGTCACTCACCTCTATCCCGTCGATAAAAACCCGTACGTTGCGGGCGCCCGCGCCACGTAGTCTCAACTGCGCTTGGTCCCCATATCCATTGGTATGACTGAGCGACAAACCCGGTATTTGCTGGAAGACTTCATCCAGACGCGTGATCTGATTACGCTGAATATCTTCGGCCGTTACTGTGGATTGGCTGATGGTTGTCTGCTCCTGGGAAACGCCTGCCATCGCCGGGATTGTTTCACTGACTGTCAGCGGGGGAAGGGTGGATGATGCCGTTGCCAGGGTTGCCGGGAACAGACAGGGAATACTGAAAACAAGGAGACGTGCTTTCAAAACGTTGCCCTCGATGTGGCAGGCACGCCGTTCCCGGAGCCCAGCCCGACAGAAAGACCGGCGTCACCAGAGAATACCCCCCGGTGACACCATTCTTGGTGCTGCGCCACAACAACGAAAAGCTGCCACCGATACTACCCCGGTATCGGATGACGTGACGCTGTCTGTGGCAGGTCTCCTGGCTTGCGGGTCAACATCCTGTGCCACCTTCCCGTCAGGCAAAACGCTGCCTTGACAGTGGTATGTCGGCACGGACTCTCCGCCTACAGTTGCGGGGACAGCCACATCAGGGAAACCTCGTAGAGAAGTTTTCCATCCGTTGTTCCCTTTTCATCCGGATACACGTGCATTCCGGAACCACAGACGCAGTGAAATCGCTAAACAAATGACACGTTCCTGTCAAGGGATGACGTTGAGCATCACCCGACGATTATGCAATCAGATTCTGAATTGCTGTGTATGAAGATCTCTTTTTATGGGACATATAAGGGCATGTCTGTATCAGGGAGGAGCAGATTGCTACGCTATGTTTGGATTGTTATCGGCATCTTGATGATAGGGATTGGTGCTGTTGGTATCTTGCTTCCGGGGGTGCCAACAACCGTTTTCGTCTTGGTTGCCGTCTGGGCTTTTACGAAGGGCAATCCGGAATGGGCTGCACGTCTGGAAACCCACCCTGTTTTTGGTCCCTTGATTGAAGATTGGCGCCGACACCGTGCCATTCCGTTATCAGCCAAGATAATGGCGGTTTCAATGATGGCAACCTCTCTTCTTGCTCTTTTTTTATGGTCGCCCCTGCCATTTTACGGCATCGTCTTTATTGGTGTCGTTATGGGACTGGCTGCTACCTGGATTCTATGCTGCCCCACGGCCCGCCCCTCAGATCGTTCCGCAGCGTCCGATCATCGATCATGATGTCGGACACTGCGGAGTATGATCAGGCCAATTCGTTCCCCATCGTGAACAAGGCCGTCGTGCTGATTGCCGGGGATGGGGATGCACCTTGGTAAATACCTGTTTCAAGGTAATGAGTGACCGGGTCAAGACCGGCTTCGACAAGTTGTGGGTTCTGTTCTACGTACCACGTAACATCAAATAATGGATTGGGATCACGACCTTCCATCCATCCCTGTTCCTGAAAATGAGCCCATGGGTCCATACCAGCAGCAGCGACATCTGGATTCTGTTGCAGATAGAAATCGGCATCAAAACCAATGTTCATACTGGCCATGACCGTTGGATCACTTGTGACTTCAAGACTGGTATCAAGGAATACAAGTCGTTCAATATCAAAGGCGACAATTTTCCCTTCAGGTGTATCAATCCGAATACCAAGCCCAAAGTTTGTCACCTGAACATCTGACATCGGGATGACAAAAGCTATGGTATCAAAGCCCTGTCCACCAACGACAAGATCGAAACCATGTGATGCATGGAATACATCATCTCCATCGCTTCCATAGATCGCATCACTGCCGGATGTGCCGGCGATGATATCAGAGCCATCTGTACCACGAATAACTCTGGCATCTGATTTATTGACAAAAATAACACGGTCAGGCTGGCTGGCATCTTTGTAGGTACTGTAATTATTCCCTTCCATCCAGCTTTTTATGGAGCGGAAATTGGTGCCAATATCCGCTGCGGCCATACGTGTAGATATAATACCAACAACATGCGGATCATCATCGCTCCCGCGCCACAAAGGTCCTCCGCTATTGCCCGGGTACACCGCGTGTTCGTTGATATTGATGAAGCTGGTCGCGAAATTGTAGCTTGCCTTTGCGACGTCATCGATCATCTCCCCGTGGTATACGTCCGGAAAACCCGTGACATGCGTCAGGCCTTGGTAGAAAGTGTGGTCCATTTTCATGGTATCGCCAACGGAAGATACCTTCTGTTCGAACCCAATAATGGCAACATCACGCCGCATTTCTTCGTAGCCCATGCGACCGTCGCCATCGTCGTCTACCCTGTTGCTTTGTACGGATGAAGCCTTGAAGAACCCAAGTGGTGCACGACCGGTATCATATCCCGGTGCGACACGAACCTCTGTTGCGTAGCCCAGTTCTCCTCTGTATACGCAGTGGGCCGCTGTAAGGACATCGTTGTCACCGACAATCACGCCGCTTCCTGTTGCGGCTACCCCCCCCGGCCATTTGGAGTATACAAAGACGACCGATTTCCAAGGGGCATCTGTTGTGTTGTAGACCCTGGACATTTCCACCTCCCCCGAATTGTTCTCTCCAAGCATCCAGCCTTGTAAGTATACGTACAAGATGCGTTCCGTTGGGGAGGTGATAAAATATTCGTGCAGGAGTGATGTTTTCCTTGTGCCAGCAGTCCAAAGGCAACTCTCGCTACAATATATATCAATATATTATAACTATAAACGCTTGATAACCATATTTTTATTGTATGTTTGCGCTCATTGAACACGGATGTATCTGCCCGGCGAACAAATATCTTATAACTAGATAAGTGGCGCAAGATATATTTATCTTGGATTGCATGTCCTATTTTCAGATAATGTCATGCCAAAAACCTGTTATTCTAATCTACCTTACAGCGTAAACCTGCCTTGCGTAGGGTCTGGCAGACGGCTTCTGCTTTGTCCTTGTCAGGAAATCCGCCAAGGCGGGCCCTGAACCAGTGACGCTGACGTTTGCCCTTTTTCAGTTTTCCTGTTTCCTTTGGCCACAACTTGATCATGTCCGCATCCACAAGGCGCTCACGGGTCAGGCGGCGCCACAGAGCATCCAGTGCCGGTTTCTCGTACAGGCCTGCGAGGACAATCAGATATCCCTCTGGTTTCTCATCCGTATCCAGCATGATACCGGCAGGAATAGCTGGTCTTTTTTGTGCCAGCGCGGGTAGGGTTTCTTCCACTGTCAGGCCACCGCCCAGGGCGGAGAACAAGTCAATGACATAGCGCGCCTGGTCAAGGCGGGCCTTGTGGATCTCATCTTGATCCCGCCGGAAGGTTCTTTCTGTATCGAGAAGAGTCATATAGTCGCTGGCACCAACAGTGTATGACTGTTGGCTGAACTCCCAAGCGGTCCGTGAGGCGTTCAGGGCTGCTTCTTGCGCCTTGTATCGCAGGGCACTGAAGTAAATTCCCGAAAGGGCATCTTCAACATCCCGCACACCATCAACAAGAGCTTGGCCATAATTCTCGATCAATTCTTCATGGCGTGCCTTTGCCAGATCGATCTGGCTGTTACGCTTGCCATAGTCAAACAAGGTTGCTGTCAAATTTGCCGCTGCATTCCACATCAGGGTGTGTGGTCTGAACAGCGTGTCCATCGTCTTGCTTCCTGTGCTTCCGCCAGCCGAAAGGTCAAGGGAAGGCAAAAGCCGTGCGCGTGCTGCATCGATATCGGCTTCCGCAGCAAGGAGTTCGGCCTCGGCTGCTTTTATGTCGGGACGCAGCAACAAAAGTTTTGGTGGTACGGCGGGAATATCTGCCGGGATGACCACGTCATCCAGGCTATTGGCAGACAGAGGCAATTTGTCCGGTGTTGTACCGATCAGGCGTGCCAGGCGGTGAACAAGCTCTGCCCTTGCCAGCTCAAGGGACGGAATGGTGGCTCGCACGCTGCTGACAGCCGCTCGTTGTTGCTGGACTTCTATACCGGATGCGTCCCCTTCCTGTTGGCGCTTCAGAACAGAGGTAAGCAGCCTGTCCAGCGCTCGTTCAGTATCAACGGTGACGCGAACGCGGTCGCTCATGGAAAGATATTCCATCCACGTACGAACGACCGATGCAACAACAGTTCGTTTGGTATTCTCCAAATTGAAGGCCGCTTGCCATATCCGTCGACCGGCCGCTTCGGCCGCACTGTTGCGTTCACCCCATAGATCAATCCGCCAATCAACGCGGGCCCCAATGCGGAAGCTGCGTTCTGAACGAGGATTTCCGCCTTTTGGAACTGATCCGAGGCCATCAAGCGGGCTTTCAACATTGGCCTGCAAAGGTGCTGTTAGTACAGGCAGTTCGTCAGCATAGATTGCTGCGGCGCGTGCTCTTTCCTGTTCAAGCTTGTAGAGTGCAATGCGAATATCGTGGTTCTGCACCAAGGCTTGATCAACCAGCTGGTTCAGCTCTTCAGAATCAAAAAGGAGCCACCATTCGGGAAGAGCTTCGTCCACAGGTACAGGCGGCAGCGCCTGGCGGGCCGTATCACTGACAAAAGTGGCGGGCAGGGGAATGTCCGGTGTTTCACGGTCACCGCCCGGAAGAGCGCACCCGGACACAAGCAGAGGAAATACAAGACAACAGACAGTCCGTGCATTCCCTGTATATCCAAGCCACATTATCTCTGATTCCCCATATCATTTCTGCGTCCCAGTCGCGGTCATTATCGGGAAAAACATTTTTCCTGCAAGTGAAGGTGTGCCTTGGAACCAAACATAATGCAGTGATATCAGCATTGCGGAGATCAGTATTTTATTATCTTGATGCCGTTACAATAATCTCGACAAGATATTCAGGTGTTGCCAGACGTGATTCCCCGGTTGCGCGCGCAGGGGCATATCCTTCTGGTACCCAAGTATCCCAGATTTGATTCATTGCTTCAAAGTCAGCTATATCCGCGAGCCAGATCTGGGCAAACAGGATCTTGTTTTTGTTGCTACCCGCCAGTGCAAGCAGCCGGTCAACCTCAGCCAAGGCCTGAGCTGTTTGTTCAGAAACGGTATAGCCCGGTTCACCGACCTGTCCTGACAAATATATTGTCTCTCCATGAATAACGGCCTGACTCATACGTTGGTCTGTTTCAATGCGGACAAGGGACATGTGGTATGATCCTCTGCAGGGCCTGTTCTTCATAATACTAGGCCCGCAGGTGTAATATGTTCACTATGCGTCAGTCTATAGTGAACCGGATGTGCGGGGTGATTGATATATCCTTATGCGGACCGGATACCCCGGCACACAGTGTGATGCCGGGGTGCGTGATTCCAGGCAGAGTGCCTAGATTGCCTTGATATAGGGTCTCGCAAGCCCATGGATGGGCAGGTATGGTACGGAGAAGTATTTGTTCCTGTCGTAGCGTTGTTTGATCGTATCCTGGAAGGCAGGCAGCGCAATCAGGGCAGCTTCTGTGCCTGCTGCCAGCAGTTTTCCTTTGGCGCATGCAAGGGCATAAACGGAAACGCTGTGGAATGCAGCATCAAATGTTGGAACGAATGTCCAGTTTCTTCCATCTTCCGATGCTGCCAGCTTGTTTGGCCCGTAACCGGCGACAAGAAAAAGATTTTTGTTTTGGGCAACAGGTGCACACAGGGTAGAAAAAGCCCGCTTCAAGCCGGTATTATACCCTGACCAAGTACGTCCGTCAGTCGACATGGCAACCATACCATTATCGCTGGCGGCAAGAAAAATTCCTTTCTTGTCGCCTGTTTGTCCCCATGTGACGGAGCGGATCTGGAAATCGGCATCAAGTCCGGCGTCCGTGTTCGAGAAGGTGGTCCATGAGATGCCATCATGAGACACTGCAAAGTGACCGCCCCAGTCTCCGGCAACAAACAGTCCTTCCCCCGTATCTGTATACCCCCAGGTCAATGGGTTCCCTGTGCTTGAATCTGATCCAATGTGGCATCTTGTGGGAGCACTCCAGTGGAGTGCATCCTGTGATGTGGATGCATTTCCGAATGAGTCCAGAACAACAAGAATATGCCGGTCGGGATCAAAAGCGATACCCTGTATGACACCCATCAGACCTGCGTCGCGCCGTGTCCACAGTACACCATCCGGTGATGTTGCCAGAACACCATCACGTCCACCGGCAATGAACGTCGAGCGCCCGTTTAGCAGTGGAGCCCAGAGTAGATCATATACCCAACTTTCCCCGAAGATATCCCGGGCGGCAGGTTGCTCTGTCCAGAATATCCCGTCGGGGGATGTTGCGATAATTCCTTGGTATGCGCCCTGATGATAGCGCATACCCGTTGCAACCAGTACGTCTTCCCCTTCTGCTATTGTATATATCGTCCCTTCGTGAAAAATAGCGGCTGCATTGCTCTGCTGCCACAGTGTTGGCAGGAGCTGCCCTGCCTGCCTGGATGTGTCCAGTTCCAGGGAGGCCAGATAGTCTGCCAGAGACGTCCATTCTTGCCGCTTGTAAACTCCTCCGTCTGCTGGTAGCCAGTCTGGTGTCAGAGGTTTCAGCGACCAGCGTATATCGCCAACATTCCACAGGCTGATCTGTTCTCTGGATTCATTATTATCTTTATTATTATTTGAATAATGAGCATCTGTATATCTTGTCATTTTATTTCTCTCTTATACGTTTCCAATGATTATATTTTATTATTACATGCGCTGCGGCATTAACGTGATGCGCAAATATAGGCATTCAAGCCATGTGCTGGCTCTATGTAGGGTGTTATAAATTCTGTTTCAGGATCATGATGAACCAAAGAAGGATATGGTTTGGCCAACGATGTAACAGGGACTTCTGATGCAGCAATGGGTTTATGGGCAAGATCATGCATGGCCGCAAAGCCGCTACTCCCCCCGACGAAGAGCTTACCATTTGCATACATCAGTGCAGTTATGTTATTGTCTTGAAGAAGATCGTTTATGCCGCTGATGCTTTTCCACGTCCATCCGTCTGTAGAGACAGCTAGCGAACTTTTGCCATATCCACCAATAACAAACAGGCTGCCGCCATCAGCCATAGGCACCCATGTTGCGCAGAATATGTGTTTTAGGGGGGTATCTTGGACATTCCACATGTGTCCATTCTCGGAAAGAATGGCCCGCCCATTGTTGCAACCTGCGATAAAAACCCCACAACCATCATCGCGACGTCCCCATGTCATGCAGCGTATTGCTCGGCTGAGGTCATGCTCAACAGGGTCATTATGGCAATGATTCCATTCTTCTCCATCCCGGGATGCAAAGATTTTTCTATTTGCAGGAGCAGCCATAAAGAGGCCAGACCGTGCTCCTGTTATGCCCCAGGTTAAGGTATTTCCAAGCCATGAGTGTATTTGTGCATTTTCAGTTACGTTTAACGAATTCCAGTCCTGCCCATTTGCTGACGTATGAACGGAGCCAGACTGGTCGAGAACCATGAACATGCCTTGCGTATTGCCCTTGGTCAGGCCGTAGGTCACACCCTGAATGCTCCCACGTGCACGAAGACTGCATGGGGTCCAGTTTGCTCCATCTGCTGACATGGCAACCATTCCATTGGAGAGGCTCCGGCAATGAACATGGGACTACCATCGGGCTGGTGACCGTAAGCAACGTCAGTTATTCTGGATCCCAGCGTGGCCACGTTGGCAGATTCACTAGGGACCCAATGGATGCCATCATAAGAAAAAGCCAGAACAGGCTTGCTTTTTCCGTTGCTGGAATGTTTGCCGGCCGCAACTAGAACGTTATCGCCAGCAACCATTGAAAAGATATTTCCTTCCTCGAACAATACCCTGATATCTACAATGGTCTCCCAGTTCTCTTTTTGAGAACCAGATAGATCTATCCCGTATGTATTTGGTTTACTTTTACGGTGTTGCATCATCCAGCGTGGGGCAATATCTGCCAGTAGTGGCCAGTCCTCACGCCTTCTGGGTTTTCCATCAGCGGGAAGCCAGCAGGTCGAGTCCGGGATGCGGGCAGACCACAGAACATCACCGATGTTCCACGTTTGAATTTCTTTGTCACGGGTATTTTTACCATAGAAATTATTCTTTGTTTCATTCATTTATCTAATTCATTCATATAATATAAATTATTAATATATATTTAATTTAAAAATAATTTTTAACATAAATTAATAAAATTCATATTCGATTAATGAATAATTTATATCTTGTGTTGTTGATTATCTATGCAGTCATTATCTTTAATAAATAATTTTAATTATTATGGTTGGTGGCCCCAGTAATGGTTCCACCAACTTTCTATTATGGAGCGGAAAATTAATGATCTTCTAGAATAGTAGAAAGAATACCAAAGCCGCGAGCTCTATCGAAGTAGGTATTGCCAACGCGAACCAGAAGTGTGGAGCAGAAATCATCAGCAAGATCAGAAAAATGATCCAGCAAAGAGTTTGTATCGCGTGGTGTGCGGTGACCGATGCGAGACGGGCAGCTTCCACGACGACTGAGAGCCCACCGACTGGAAAGCGCAACAGCAAGAACAGCACGCCAGTTGATGGCATTATCACTCAGACTGGAGGCGATATAAAGACGCGACCCATATGGGCTGTTTCTGCTGTGAGAAAGCTCCAGGCGTGGCGAGCCTTCACGGCTGCTGCTGTCCAAGGACATCTGTGACCCGAAGTCACTCAGGGTACGCCAGCTGTTTGTGATCAGGGCTTCATCTTGTGTCATGGTCCATGTGCGGCCATTGTCAAAGCCGGCATCGTGGATGCTCTCTGCCAGATTGCGGAATCGCATGCCTTCAAAATACGTTACGATAATCCTCAGAAGGGAGCGGGCAACGTCGGCAGTGCTGTCTTCGTCATCGTTGGCAGCGTTATGTTCTGCCAGCGTTGCAATAGCGGAACGCACCGTTCGCATGGAAGAGCGAAAGTTACCGCCATAGCGTCGCATGTTGGCCTTATGCTCCAAGCTTGGATAGTCATAAGACATATTCAGGTTTCTGGCGGTGGTTCCAGGTATGGTCAAATCCAGAGGAACTGCTGCCGTATCAGCCGATGCATGATGGTACGGTGCTGGTTCGTACATTCTGTGGAACACACGGTGACCTAGCCGACCATTGATAAAGCCCAAGACGTACAGGTCATTGTTGCGTACGACCAGATCAACTTGTTGCAATACGCTCCTGTTGTCTTCGTTCAGGGCCGCCATACTAACGATCGAATACCCCCTGCCTCGTCGGGTGATGCGCACTGCTTCTTCACCGTTGTTTTCTTGGTCCATTTCTTCTTGGGCCAAGGGGCTGGGTATCGTTTCCTGTGGCTCTATTGGTACGGGCGCTACTTCGGTCAGGCTATCTCTCAGACGCTGTATTTCCTGGAGGTAGGAATGATCTTGGTCTGATCCAGCCTCTGGCTGGGCTTCTGCGTTGGGGTGAGCGACGTAAGTCGTATGATGTATGATAGCATGTGCTGCGTGCGTAAAGCCAATAACACCACTGAAGGCAAGTCCAATTGGAATGATCAGGTGTCTTTTTAAAAGATTATTTTTCATTTTATTGTCACTCTTTATGCAAAGTCAGGCTTTTTATATTGTAATTGTCGCAATCATATTTTGAATCTGTTGACCCACTTATCTTCATGCCTGTTGCCATGCCCAAGAGAAGGAGTTTGTACTCAGATTTCCCACCGTCGCTCTTGGAGTTATCCATCAATGTATACCCATGGCCGTTACCCAGTGTGAAATTTATGGGCCCTGCGCCATGCGCTTTCACGCTCTCTATGTTTTGCTTGTAGAAGCAAGCATTTGCAGTTCCTGTTACAGCAATTGTAATAGATGAAATAATGATTAATGATTTAAATATATTCATTGGTAATCTTCTCATAAAATTATCTGTTGTATGAAACAATACTTTTTACAAGATCTCCTCCGCAATTTACGTCATCGCTATACCCGGTTACGCGAGATCTTGTTGCAACTGACAGCATGAGCATCTGGTGCATTGACTTTCCACTTGTTGTATTGGTTCCATCAATGAGTTTGTAGCGCGTCTCGTTTCCCTCCACCTTGAAGATGATTGAGTTATTTCCATGGACCTTCACAAACTCTATGGGCTTCAACTCAAAGCATGTACCATATTTTGCTGCGGTGGCATGGGCACCGGATACGTGCAAGGAAGAGATTGCAGCAAGAGAAATAACAGATGCAATTTTAATAACTTTAGACTTCATTTTTTTCATCCAGTCTTATTGATTAATAATATAGAGAGCTGACCCAAGTCCCTTCTCATAGTAGTAATTTCCAATCCTGATCAGGGTATTATTTACTGTGCTCTTTTCATCAGGATCCTCGCAGAGATCTGTATGCGGTGATAAATCACGGGGATGGCGCCTGACAGCCGGAGGGCAACTGTTATGCCTTGCTAGATGCCATTGTGTTGCCAAGACCACAGCCGTTGTCCTATGCCATGATTCATGCTGCAAATTATTGAGGCTGGCAGAGAACCTATACATTCCCCCCTGACCGCGTAAGGCAAGGGTTTGTGTATTTGTGTCATTCAATGCGTTAAGAGAACCAAATTGCGTCAATTCGCGCCAAGCGTTGGTGATGCGGGCCTCCCGTGGTGTTACGATCCATTCTTGTCCATGATCGAAGCCAGCTTGTTCTATTGCTTGTGAAATGCTGCGGAAGCGTGCTCCTTCAAAATAGGCCACGATGATGCGGAGTATGGCTCCGGCTAGTCTTTTCTGGGCTCTCCCTGTTGTAGAGCCAGAATACTCAGCGAGAGTCATGACTGCGGCGCGCAGGGCCTCAAGAGAGATATCAAGATTCCCCGTGTAACGTCCTATCCCGGCTATATACTCCAGGTTTGGGTAGTCATAGTTAAGGTCAAGATCTGTTGTCCGATGTGTTGTCCAGCGTATATCTGATGCGGTGCCAAGTATCGATGGCAGAACAGGAACATGTGGCTCCCGCCTTTCCGGAGGAGTGCGCAGGCGATAAAAGGTTCTTTGTGTTGAAGGGCCGTTTATGAACCCCATCACATAAAGGTCGCGGTCTCTTACAATCAGGTCAATGCTTTGCTGAGCGCTTCTGTTATCATCGGACAAGTTCATAAGTGTAATGACAGAATGATTGCGGGTTGCTCTTGTGATGCGCAGGCTCTCTGGCATGACATGTGCTATCCGTTCCAATGCACGGGATATATGGTTGTCCGTTGTTGACGTGGCTGCTGTAGGGCTTGCTTGCACAACATATTCGTGGACTGGCAGTGTATCGGTCAGCGCTTCCCGGAGACGCTCTATCTCGCGTGCATAGGTATGTTCTCCAGGATTTGAGATGGCATTTGGGTGTGCAAGATAAACGTTGTGTGATACTGCTCCCGCAGAATTACACAGGATCAGGCAGGAAAGGGAAATGGTCACATAGGTTATGGCCATTTTCCATGCTGCGAGAATGCGTTCTGTTCCCATGCGCGTCATTCAGTATGGAGAACAATGCCTGTTACCATCTCTTGCGAGCAGTCTGAACCACGTCTGTAGGCCGTTACCTTGTTTCCTGTAAGAAGGGAAGAAAGAAGTATCTCGTAAACACCCTTTGCATCATCTTTATCTATCTTAGATGAATAGTTAAACCATTTATCCTGTACTTTAAATCTTAGGTATTTCTCTGATCCAATGTTTATGTCTACAACAGGTTCTTTTTCTACGCATATGCCATCATTGTAATCTTGGCTACCAGGAGCGGCCACTTCTGCATAAGCGTGGCTTGATAAAGATAATAATAGCCCAATTAAAAGAGCGTGTTTATTAAGATTATTTATATACATAATATATAAACTCTATTTATGGGATGAATATTATAAATAAATTATTTAGGTGTGTTATTTTTTATTTACGAATCGTGAAGGTGTACGCTAGATACAACTTTTCCAGAGCAGCTTGATGTTCCGTAATTAGCTGATATTTTATTTCCTGTAAGAAGAGATGCCATAAGTGCCTTGTATGCACCCTGAGCATCAGCCTTTGTAGCGTAGTTATAGTATTTAAACCATTGATTTTGTACCCTAAATTTTATGTATGTATCTGAGTCTATTGATACCTCTCTAACAACTTCATTCTTTATGCATACTCCGCTTTTGTAGTCATGGCTGTTATCGTTAGCTATTTCTGCATATGCAGGGCTCATTGAAATTACATATATTCCAATAATAAGGGCAGTTCTTGCGGATTTAATGGTGTAATTCATTTTTAATTTTATCCTTAATATGATCAACATTATGGATGAATTATGCATTTTGTCGAAATTATGTCAAAATTTTTATAGCTAATGATATTTATCAAAAGTGAATAAATGTTATTGTCATGTATTAAATATTATTAATTGAGATGTATATTTCCTTATATTTATATAAACAATGCATTCTCTGCGCGTTATGTGTAACGTGGTGGCCTTTTTTCCATAAATGCACGCATTCCTTCGATACTCTCTGGATGATGCAGGGCTTCACCAAAGTTCTGGGCTTCCAGATCCATCTGGGTATTCAGCACATTGTTGGCCGCAGCCTGTAAAAGCTTTTTGCCTCTCTCCATCGCACATCGAGGGCCAAGGGCAATGAGCATGGCAAAGGTTCGTGCAGCTTCTGTTACTTCGCCCTCAGGAACCATTTGGCGTATCAGGCCATAGCGATCAAGTTCGCGTGCCCATATCGGTTCCCCCAGAATTACAAGCCTGGAAGCCAGCGCGTGAGGTAATGATCGTGTCAGGAACCATGATCCGCCTCCGTCCGGGGTTAGCCCAACTTGGACATATGCCATGGTGAAGCGAGCTGTTTCTGAAGCAATGATAAAGTCACATGCCAATGCCATGCTGAAACCAGCCCCTGCGGCATCGCCTTCAACAGCAGCAATAACCGGTACAGGAGCGGATCGAATGGCTTTGATAAAGCCATGGAAGCTTTCAAAGGCAGCCTGTGTTCTTTCCTGCGGCTGCTGACGCAATGTGGTTAGCATGCTCAAGTTGCCACCTGAACAGAACGTACCCCCTGCACCTGCCAAGATAACGGATCGTATAGAGGTATCATGTCTGACCTCTTCCAAAGCTTTGCGGCCTTTCTGGAACAGAACCTCCCCTACGGCATTGCGTGTTGCCGGATCATGCATGGTAATGACAAGGGCAGAATGCTCGCGCCGGATATCAACAGGAACATCAAGATTAGGTATTTTTGTGGATGTTATTGTCATATTCAATGCCTCCCCTTTCCCCTGCTAAAGGGGGGTGATGATAAACGTATTAATGGAATAGAGAAGTCGGTATTTTATGCAATGTATAATAATGTCATTCCTGCAAACGATACGGATGCTTCGTAATGGGCGTGTCATTGTATCTATTAATGCCGTTTACATGTTTCCCGCTCTTATACAGCTTTAATATGGAACAATTCTGCACTTTAGATTCCTGTTTTCCATCAGTGATACCTGATTTTTACAGACATACAGTGTTATAGCTCTGTCTATCAATTGCCAAGACACATCAACTTATAGGATAATACAAGGGCCTTATATCCATGGGAAAAACAATTGTTATTACCGGTGCAACAGCTGGCATCGGTTTGGCCGCAGCCAAGCGTTTTGTTCAGGCCGGGTGGAAGGCTGTGCTGATCGGACGTCGTGCGGAGCGTCTAGAAGAAGCACAACATCAACTTGGTGGTCATGACCTTTGTGTATTGATATCCGCGATGCTGTGGCCATGGAAAAGGCATTGGCAGCTTTGCCTGCTGATTTTTCTGACATTACAGCTTTGCTGAATAATGCCGGATTGGCACTGGGCATGGAGCCTGCCCAATCCTGCCGTCCTGAAGAGTGGCAAACCATGATCGATACCAATATAACAGGTCTTGTTCATGTTACGCATAGCCTTCTGCCTCGACTCGTTGCGGCGGGCAGCCGTGCTATCATCGTCAATATGGGGTCTATTGCCGGTACATACCCATATCCAGGTGGGAATGTATATGGTGCAACCAAGGCTTTTGTGCACCAGTTCAGCCTCAATTTACGCACGGACCTGCATGGTACCGGTGTGCGTGTCGCATGTATTGAGCCGCGAATGGTTGAGACCGAGTTTTCAACGGTTCGCTTCCGCGATGATCTCGAACAAGCACGTTCCGTCTATGAAGGAGCCTCTGCCCTTCAGCCAGAGGACATAGCCGAGACCATTCATTGGGTTGTCAGTCAGCCTCCGCATGTCAATATCAACCGTATTGAAATCATGCCGACCACCCAGTCTTCTGCACCTTTGCGAATTTATCGGTCATAAAGGGACGGAAACCAGCCTGCGAATAACAGGCTGGTTTCCGCTACTGTCAGCGGATCTGAAGCCAAGTTGTCTTCATTTCCGTATATTTGTCAAATGCATGCAAGGATTTGTCTCGGCCAATACCAGACTGGCGGTATCCCCCGAAGGGGACAGTAATATCGTCGGCATCATAACAGTTTGCGTAAATAACCCCCGCTCTCAGAGAGCGGGAAACGGTGTGTATGGTATTGACATTGTCGCTCCACACGGCTGCAGCAAGACCATAGGGGCTGTCGTTGGCAATTCTCACGGCTTCCTCGACACTGTCGATGGTTATGATGGACAGGACGGGGCCAAAAATCTCTTCGCGTGCGATGCGCATCGCATTGTTTACGTTATCGAAAATGGTGGGTTCAATATAACAACCACCGTCAACAGGGTTGGCACGTCCTCCCCCCTTGATCACAAGACCACCTTCACGGCGTCCTGCATCAATGTATCCCATGACTCGCTCGGTGTGGGTTTCATCAACCATGGCGCCAAGACGGCAGGCAGGATCGAGAGGATCCATGGGCTGCATGGTATCGGCATGTGCCAGAATCATGCCCACAACTTGATCCTTGATACGCCGGTCGACAACGAGACGGGAGCCTGCCGTACACATTTCCCCCTGATTGAAGAAAATGGCTTCTGCTGCAGCCCGGGCCGCTTCGTCCAGTACAGAACAGTCACCCAGAATGATGTGAGCCGACTTGCCACCACACTCCAGCCCAACTTTCTTCATGTTGGAACGACCCGAATATTCCAGGAAATGTTTGCCCACTTCTGTGGAGCCTGTGAAGAAAACCCCGTCAACATCCATGTGAAGACCCAAAGCCTTGCCGGCAACAGTTCCATAACCGGGTACCACATTGAACACTCCGTCAGGAATACCGGCTTCTGCTGCCAGAACAGCAAGCCGAATGGCGGTCAAGCTGGATTGTTCTGCAGGTTTCAGGATAACCGAATTACCGGCAGCCAAGGCGGGAGCGATCTTCCAGGCGGCCATGATCATGGGGAAGTTCCATGGAACAACCGCAGCCACAACGCCCAAGGGTTCCCGCGTAATCAGAGCCAAAGCAGATGCTGGAGCCGGTGCAATCTCGTCATACACCTTGTCAACGGCTTCGGCATACCAGCGGAATGTTCGTGCTGTTGCCCGGACATCACAATGAAGGCTGTCTGTAATGGGCTTACCCATATCAAGGGTTTCCAGCAGCGCCAGCTCCTCACGGTGATGCTCGATTTTCTCGGCAAAAGTCAGCAGGACTCTCTTGCGCTCTGATGGGTCAAGGCCGGCCCATCGCCGATCCTGGAAAGCGGCCCGTGCGGAATCAACCGCCATATTAACGTCCACAACCCCACATGATGCCACTTCAGCCAACGGGCGACCGTCGATCGGACTGTAAGATGTGAAAACATCTCCGGAAGCCGAATCGGTCAACTTGCCTCCGATAAAAGCTCTCCCTTCTATTCCTCGTGCCAAGGCAAGATCGGCCCGCGTTGCCCAAGTGGCACGATCAAGAATTTGCTTGTTCATCACAGTATCCTTTGTATCCGGCATAGAGCGCCAATCATGCTGACAGTTGCGAGTAACCAGAATTCTGTTGGTTGTTGATGCAGTGGGTCGACAAAAACAGATGCCCAGGTGATGCTTGGAGGGTGCTGTCGCGCCCTGTGGGTTGATACTATTATATTCTGGCTGGCCACGAAATATCCGGTCTTGCGGGAAGGAATAAAATGGATCCATGTCAGCCGTTTGGTGATCAGGCTTTTCGCCGGAAAGATCCTTATGGGCGGTGGCCCGAGATGACCTATGGCGGTGCCCTGAGTTTTTTGCGGCGCCCCTATACGCGCAATTTGCAGGGTGTTGATGTTGCCGTTATGGGAATTCCCTTTGACGGTGCGGTCACCTATCGGCCAGGAGCCAGGCTTGGTCCACGGGCCATACGGGCTGCCTCGGTTTCCTTGGCCGAGCTGAAAGCATTTCCGTTTGGCTTTGATCCTTTTACACGCTTGTCGGTGATTGATTACGGCGATTGCTTCCTGGATCCGCATCACCCGGACGGCATTGTCTCAACGATTGAACGTGAGGCGCGCGCTATTCTGGACACAGGTACGCAGCTTGTCAGTCTCGGGGGGGATCACTTTGTAACCTATCCCCTCTTGAGGGCCCATGCCGCAGTCCATGGTCCCTTGGCCTTGGTGCATTTTGATGCCCATAGTGACACGTGGGATGATGACGGGTGTCGCGTGGACCATGGCACCATGTTTGCGCGTGCCGTACAGGAAGGACTGGTGGATGTGGCCCGTTCCGTTCAGCTTGGCATACGGACCCATAATGACCGGGATTATGGTTTTCGTGTCCTGACCGCACCGTGGATCCATCGGGAAGGGCCGGGCAAGGCGTCTCAAATTGTTCACGATCGTGTTGGTGGTGCGCCGTGCTATGTTACGGTCGATGTAGACTGTATAGATCCAGCCTTTGCGCCTGGAACGGGTACTCCTGTTGTTGGTGGACTGTCCTCATACCAGTTCCTGGATATTTTGCGGGGATTGAGCGGCCTGAAAATCATCGGTGTTGATGTTGTTGAGGTGGCTCCTGCCTATGATGTATCGGACATAACAGCACTGCTGGCAGCAACTGCTGCGCACGACTGTTTATGTCTGATGGCAGCAGACAGACCTGAATATGCTCACGGTCGGCAAGAGAGGTGAAGCGTGCACATTGGTATTCTGGAAACCGGACGACCACCGGATGAACTGGTGAAACAGCATGGATCTTATGCCGACATGATCCGCACCTTTCTGGCCCGTGAGGAACCGGATTGGTCGTTCTCCGTCTACCCGGTTATTGATGACGTGTTCCCGCAAGATGTATCGCTCTGCCATGCATGGGTTATCAGTGGGTCTCGTCACGGCGTTTACGAGAATCTAGCATGGATGATCCGCCTGAAGACATTCCTTGGGCAGGCCATTGCAAAGTCTGTTCCTGTTGCAGGGATTTGTTTCGGGCACCAAATCCTGGCTGAGGTCATGGGCGGTGTTGTCCGCAAGTCCGAGCGGGGATGGGGCATTGGAGTACAGGAGTATATGTTGCAGATACCTGACTCTGCCGGGGGCAGCTTGCAGCTACACGCCATCCATCAGGATCAGGTTGTGGTGTGTCCTCCCGGAGCAACGGTTCTTGCTTCTTCCTCTTTTTGTCCCTATGCGATGCTGGCTTATGGCAACAAAGCGCTCGGGATTCAGGCGCATCCGGAATTCTCCCGTGATTTCGAGAAGGATCTTTTGCTTTTGCGTCGAGGGCACACCCTGCCGCCGGATCTTGTTGATCAAGCGGTTACTCGTTTGGGGACGGAAAGAGTCAAAGCTGATTCCGCAGCACTTGCCCATCGTATCAGCGCTTTTATCAAGGCTGGGATCTGTCAGGCATCATAAATGATACCGAGATGATGCTCCATCAGGCAAAGCTATCATAGAAGGGCTGTCTGCTATCGGTGTGTACGGTGTATAAATAGATCTTATGCTCCAGCCTTACTCATATGCCAGAATGCGAGGAGGGTTGCGAGAGCGACGTCGGAGAGGAAGTTTCTGTCGAGTTTGTCATAGCGGGTTGCGACGCGGCGGAAGTCCTTGATGCGACAGAAA
>NZ_JAAVTF010000018.1:0-15359 GCF_012102665.1 Haematospirillum sp. 15-248
GTTCGTCAGCAGCAACTTCGTTGTTTGTAATGGAAATCGACTGGCGGCACCCACTGTCCTGTCTATTTAGACGCATGACTGCATGGGCGGTTGTTCCGGACCCGGAAAAAAAATCCAGGACGACGGCATTCGGGTTGTTCGCAACGAAAAAGCGCAAAGCATCTTCAACGGCAAAAAGGCTCTTTGGGAAAGGAAACCGCCGATCTGGCAAGAGGCTACGGAGCAGTTTTGTGCCGCCTTGTTCCGCACTGTGAGACGGGATTCGCCACTGTGTTCCAGGAATAAACTGCGAATTATACTCCGAGTCATCTACTATGACAGAACCGTCAGGGGCACGCCCTACTACTGGGAAAATGCCCGCCTCGATCTTGTTAATACCACCTCGCTTGATGTAGGAGACCGACGTTTTTTCACGCCTCCATCGTCCGAGTTTAAGGTAGCCTTGGTTATAAAGGTTTCGAGCACTTTGTGCCCCAACCTGCCAATTGCCTTGTGTCCCGTCGCTGCGAATGGGCCAGATTGCTACTGTTCCCTCTGGGCACGGCTCGTTTGTGTGATCTTCACCGGAAAAAGTATCTCCAATCGAATGTATAACGGCATAATCATCGACCTGATAGGCAAAGATAGGGTAGAATTGATTTGGACGGTCTTCTCTTTGCGTGTGGCTCCCAGATCGCAAAAGCCCGTCCCAGCGCAGCTTTTCCGCACGGGTGTCTCGTGTAATCCGCCATTCGACAGGAAGAGGCAAGTCTGACGGCCCACACTCTCCGATAGAGACAAAGAAGAGGTACTCGTCGGTTCTTCTGAACGCCGATGCTCGTGCTGCACCGGAGGGGTTTATGACAGAACTAACCATCTGAATAGAGGCCTCGGGAAAGGTCTGTTCCAGCAAAAGACCAAGACGCAGATACTCCTTTTCATCAATAGTAACGATCAAACAAGACCTATTGGCGTTCAACAAATCCTTCGCAAGGTTCAACCGTCGTTCCATAAACGCCAGCCACTTTGAATGCCGATAAAGATCATCCCCCTCAACGTAATCGTTGTTGTACTTCCAGTCCTTAGCGCCTGTATTGTAGGGCGGGTCGATATAAATAACGTCGATCTTGCCGCGATGCGTGAAGGTCAAAGCCTCCAGTGCGTAAACGTTCTCACCATTGATTACGGTATGAAAGGGCTTGTCCCCGCCGCGCTCGACCTTTCCCGTGCTGACAAGACCGGGGTAGATGTAATCTCGGAACTCCGCGACGACCACGAGGTCGGCAACAGGTACCTCTTGCGTTTCCGGCTCTTCCGCGCCGATCAACTCAACAACAGCCTGACGCTCCGCGCCCTTCCCGGACAGGCTCCGCACTTTCCAAAGCCGCCGGTCGCCCTTCTTCGTCTCGCCACGCGGTGGCAGAACGCGCACCTTGTCACCCTTGCGCACGGGCCGGCCCGGCAACTCGACGCTCTCCGGACGGTGCCGCTCGAAATTAAGGCCGAATGAGCGGCGGGCGGACAGGACCTTGAATTCCCGCTCCAACTCCTGCCCAAAGCTCGGGTCCTTGGCTTTTGCCTGCGCAATCAGATCAGTGAGGCGTGACACGAACAATTCCTCTTCCGGCAAGAAAATCGGTGCGGGAGGTGGCGGCGGGGATCATGTGTCTTGGCCATCTTTCCCAAAACTTCCAGCGAGCCTGAGGGACAACTCAGGATGTGCTCCATGTTCCTGGACGAACCGGTGGATGGCCTGACGAATTACCCAAGACAGGGAAACATCACTTTTCTCGGCGATGGCTGTCAGGGCGGCGTAGTCCCCGTCATCGAGGCTCACCGTCAGTCGGGTGGTCTTGTTTCGGCGCTCGGACATTTCGGCTCCATGGAATCTGCCCAAGGGGTACAGCGCTTTGGACCGAACATCAACAAAGTGATGCAGTTCTCATCGCATACTTCTGGAGTAAGCGGATTTCACTGGATTGGCTCATGACGTGGACGGTAAGCCTACACGACTTCCGTCCCTACTCTGTTTTGGTGAGGGCACGGCGGCGGCCCTGTTCACGGGCATGGGCAAGGCCAGCGCGGGTACGCTCCCGTATCAACTCACGCTCAAATTCAGCCAGGGCTGCGAAGATACCGAATATCAACCGCCCTGCAGCGGTAGTGGTGTTATCCTGCACTCAGTCGGAATCTACCCCTTCGATATACACACGTGTCCGCTTGCGCAGATACTTCCCGGGCACGACACGGCGCCCCCCGGACTTCACAGTCAATGACAACACAATGGAATGTCAAAGCGCGTGAAACAGGGACCCATCTCGCAAGGCGGGACAGGAGACATGTATAACCACGAACAGGGGTGCAAATGAGTTTGGCGAGTGTTTGAGGGGTATTCCAAAAGTTTCTACGAGTTTCTAAAAGTTTCTACGTCGTACCCACCGGCAGGATAGAGGAGGTGGGCCCACCTCCTGTCCTCATTCGATGAGGATGCTTGTTCGCACGGCCGGGCCGTGCTCAACGCAAGCGTGAGCAACACAGGTGTTTTTACAGTCTGCCTTGCGTTTTTCAGGCCGGACGTCTGCCGGATCCAGAGGCGTTCCGGTGATGTTGAACAGCAATCGTCCGGGCATGCAGGGAACGGCAGAAAAATGCAGAGATTTGACAGGTCTCCACGATGCGTGGAAAGCAAGGCAACTGCTGGCGCAGGGGCATCCTCTGCACTGCAGAATGTGAGGCATGTTTAAGCCGCAAGCGTGGCGGGGGAAGAGTGCTCTTCTTTTTATCTAAGTACAAACCTTCCTGCCTGCACCGGGCGGCAGGCTATCATCAGCGAGATCTCGGCACGCCACATCCAGACCGCCCGAGAGCGGACCAAACAGAAAATCGGTGTGGCAGACATACCAGCCACCCTGAAGCGTGTTATTGACGGTGACACCGCCGTGATGTTGACCCCGGACGGTGAGAAGACTATGCGCTTCAAGGGGCTGGATACGTCCGAAATAACAGGAAAATGTGCCGCAGAGAAACGGGCCACCTTGCATGCAAAGGCGGCAAAGGAGCAGCTTCTGAGAAATGGAAGGATTACGCTGGAGAAACCGTCACGCGATAAATACAGGCGTGTAGCGGCTTTTGTGCTGGTTGACGGGCACCCGGTCCACGAGCTGTTGATCCGTACCGGACACAGTCATCCGTGTACGGGCGACAAGCGGCGCTGCTGGTGTCGATAATGCCGTCTGCACGGGGACATACTAAGAGAGAAGGTAGGCAATAATTTTGCAGGCAAGCCGCACACAGCAAATGTATACATACAGTCTTTCAAAGTGGGTAAAGCGGGCCTCAAGGCTTGTGAGCCTTTCCACGTGATGGTTGGCATGTCCACCGCTTTTTGTCTCTTTACGACGTGCGTTCATCGGAAATCCTCCGTTATTTTGTTGTGATGAGCAGACACGCCTTCGGACTGGCATCCAGGAGCCAGGTTTTTCAGAACAGACGTGTCGGGGGGCGCCGTTCATGGCACGAAAAGAGCAGGACCATTGACCGCGCTCTTCTTCTGGTAGGATACCTATTGAGCAAATTTGAAATCGTTCCAAATCGTCGCGCTTTAAATCCGTTCATGAACAATGCGTTAGCAGCGGATTGCGCAGAAATCTGGGATTTTCGGTTATGCACTCAGGTATGCATACGGAATCCGGCAGGGAGGTGGTCCTTGGAAATCACTCTTTCTCCTATAGGGGACGGTAATATTAGGTCATTGAAATAAAATGTATTTTTTTAGGGCAAAAAAAGGAGGAAGAAATCTTCCTCCAAGGCCCTTTTCCTGCCCCATTATACTGGGCGTCGATCCCGATGATCTTGCATCCCCATGAACGATGAAGCGTGTCAGACGTTGGCGGATCCTGCTCGCTCACCCTACAAAACAAACTTAAAAAATGCCTTTAAATAGCTTTTAACGCATCTGTTCCCGTCAATATAGAAACGCAAGTACACGAATAATTACAATGAATTACCATGCATACATGTCTTGCGATTGTCGCAACGCGCGAGTAATGTGACAATCTTTACGCGTTTCCGTATATGGATTGTTGCATGCGTTTCCGGATTGGTGTTCTCCTCGGTATGTCGTGGTTGCTGTGCACCGGCATTGGTTTTGTCCGGGCAGGCGAGGCGCTGGTCACAGATCCGGCTCAATCCATCCCCTGGGCAGAGATCTCGTCGGAGCGGGTGCAAAACTGGTGGGATCATAATCCACATAACCCTGACCCACCGCTGCCGGAAAGGATTGCCGGCCTGTTTGCGGATCATGCCGAACGGACCCATCCGTACGAGCGGGCGCACACGTTTTTTACCATCAATACCCTCTACACCCCTGACCCCTTTGTGTGGAGTTACACGGCGGCGTTTGCCAAACGTTTCCGCATGCCGGAACAATGGATTGACCCGGATCTTGACGGGGCCCTTGGCCTGGCCTTTCGCATGCGGGAACCGACCGTCTTCCGCTGTGGACTGAATGGCGATGAAGACAGGTGTGATACCCGCAAGATCTGTGAACTTGACCTGTACTATGACAACCGCATCGTCTTGCCGTGGAACACCCCGCACATTCGCCGCGACAACCTGATGCAGGGCGTGCATTCGGGCCTGTTTTTGTATGACCCGGAGTATAAGTACCGCAGCCTCAATCATCATTTCTACAAGCGGAACCCTGACGGAACACAACAGATGGGTCCGCTGGCCTCCGGCGGTCAATTATACGTAAACGGGCAACCCATCAGCTCGCCTGGAGAGGTGGCGCATTTTGACCAGGCCTTCGCCCCGGCCCTGGGGCTGATCAGCTGGCACGGGGTGTGCCCGAAACCGACCGAATCAGGCCCGGTGACACTGCCGTTTTTTGATGCGTCCGGGGCGCTGATGCACCAGGTCACGATCCCCCGACGCTGGATGCAGGAAGTTTATGCCCTGTGGAAGAAGGAGCACGCGGTTCCGGCCCATATGCCCCAAAAACCGCGTTGGGAGCAGGACCGCCTCGGGCGCATGCTGACCCTGTGGTGGAACCGTGCGTTTGACCCCCGGCCCGTATCGGACGGACCGCCCATTGATGATGAGCCCTATCAGAAGAACTTTACCTTCCGTGATCGAAAGCCGTTCATTCGCGATACCTGGATATGGGCCTACACGCGGGAATTTGCCGAACGCTTCCACATGCCCGAAGAGTGGATTGAGCCCGACCTGAAAGGGGCGCTGGCGGTGGCTTACCGCATGACCCCGCTGGGACGGCGATCTTGTGGCGCGGCCGCGGTTGAAGACCTCTGCGATCCGACCCTTTACGTGCAGAAGGACATTTATTACGACACCGCAACCACGCCGCTGCCGTGGATTTATGCCGATACCCGGCATGATAACCGCATTTACCTGATGACCTCGGCCTCGCTCCTGAAAGGGCCGGAAGTGCACGGCTATATCAGCCTGAACCGTTTCTTCTACAACGGAATGGGCCGCAAGGACCCCCATTTCAGGGAAAGATTCAAGGGGGATCTCTGGCGCGGAACCGGGATTTTCCACAGCTATGGCGATCCGGTGTTCTTTGACCGGGACTACCGCCCGGGGCTGGGGAGGTTCGTATCCTGCATCGCTTTGAAATCCCGCCCCGGCTGTGGGAACGCCTTTATCAGCTTTATGAAGCCAATGCCGCCGAACACTGGGCCCTGAACAAGGGACTGTGGAAGGTGGTCTCTGGTCACTGAATGTCACGTTGTCTGTGTTAACTCTTGAAAGGGGAAATTTCTATGTCAGCTTCATCACTCAGCACCACCACCCGCTCCCTCCTTGAGGACGCCTCGGAAACAGCCCCCGGACCCACCGCTGCCACGCTCCAGAATGCGGCCCGCGCCGCCAGCCTGATACAGGCGCTGGCTGATTGATGGCGGCGGGGATGATGTCTTTTTTCCGGAGGCGCCTTGTTCGCTGGATCATGGTTGCGACGCTGGTGTGGCTCGGGGTTACGCTCTTCCCGGTTGCAAAGAGAGCGGTCTGGATCTATCAAGAGATACGGGAATACAACGCCTGGGCCGAACAATTCCAGAAGGAACGCGGCGTTGATCCGCTGCCGGTGACCTTGCGTCACAAGGACACGCCCGAGGCCTGTTACGACCTGACCCATGGGGGGGTCCGCTACTGTTTGCCGCAGCAGCGGTTCAAGAGGATCAAGTTTGTGGACGCCCGTAACGGCTCAACAAGCCTGTATGGAGAATTCAGATCCCGGATTGCCGACCCGCAGGGATACGGAGATGGGAACATTCTTTTCTCGAAAGAAGTCAATCACCCAAAGTACAAGACCATTACCTACCCGGAATCTGTGCTCATCTCCAGATTTAACAGTAACATCGGGACAGAGGACTGGGGAAACCCGGATCTGATCCGCTCACTGACCGATGACCCCGCCCGGCAGGACCGATGGACCCAGGTAGATCCGGTGTATTGTACGGGCTGGGATAATGAACGTTGCTTTTCCTTTATCAGAAACCAGCGGATTTATGCGGAGGCCAGCATCAAGGACAACGCAAAATCCAGAATTTCCCCGTCTTCAGACTACAGGCTGGACGGCGATCTGAAGTACCAGGAACCAGGCAGCAATGTCTCTTACGACCTGTCCTACAGCAGTAATACCGGAACCGAAGACGACCTGATCGCAACCATGATGGCGCTGCTGGAAGAATTCCGGGCCATTGAACGCGCCGCCATCCTCGACTGACCCGTTACAGCCTTTTCTTTTTTACTCAACAGGGGATCGTTTCATGACCAACACCACATCAAAAACCATTGCCAAGGACGTTGTTGATAGCGCCAAACAGCTTCTGGACCAGGGGAAAACCCGCGAGGCCTGGCAAGCGCTGGCTGATGGCGGGGACAACTATGCTTGGAATGCCGTTCGCATCACCAATACCACCGGATCCAGCTTTACCCAGACTCTGGTGCGCAACCACTGGGACGAAACGGTCGGGCAGGAGACCTACGACCAGAAGTTTGAGGCTGTAGCCAAACAGCATCTGGCTGATTGATGGCGGCGGGGGTGGGTATGTCTTTCTTCCGAAGGCGTCTTGTGCGCTGGATCATGGTTGCGGCGCTGGTGTGGCTCGGGGTTACGCTCTTCCCGGTTGCAAAGAGAGCGGTCTGGATCTATCAAGAGATACGGGAATACAACGCCTGGGCGGAACAGTTCCAGAAGGAACGGGGCGTTGATCCGCTGCCGGTGACCTTGCGTCACAAGGGCACGCCCGCGGCCTGTTACGACCTGACCCATGGGGGGGTCCGCTACTGTTTGCCACAGCAGCGGTTGAAGGAGATCGATCTGGTGGATAATCGTCATGGAAAAACCGTGCTGTTTGTCGATTTCCGATCCCGGATAGCCGACCCCCAAGGATACGGCAAGGGAATGATTGATATTACCAAAGAGGTCCCCCCGCAGCAGGAGAGCGCCCTGACCCGCCCGGAAAGGTCACTGGTGATACGCTTCAACAGAAAGAACGGAACAGAAGACTGGGACAATCCAGCCCCGATCCGCCCGCTGGTCACAGACCCGGCCCGGCAGGACAAGTGGACACAGCTGGGTTCGGAGTATTGTAGGGGCTGGAATCATGAAAACTGCTTTGCCTTCATCAAAAACCAGCGGGTGCATGCGGTGGCTGACATCAAGGACCACACAAAAGACCGACCCCCACCGTCTTCAATCTACAGGTTATCTGGCGACCTGGAGTACCAGGAACCGGGGAGCAACGCATTTTATACATCGACCTACGGTGACAACACCGGAACCGAGGTGGATCTGGCGGCAACCATGATGGCGCTGCTGGAAGAATTCCGGGCCATTGAACGCGCCGCCATTCTTGACTGACCCGTTACAGCCTTTTCTTTTTTACTCAACAGGGGATCGTTTCATGACCAACACCACAACAAAAACCATTGCCAAGGACGTTGTTGATAGCGCCAAACAGCTGCTGGCCCAGGGCAAAACCCGCGATGCCTGGCAGGCGCTGGCTGATGGCGGGGACAACTATGCCTGGAATGCGGTTCGTATCACCGATGCAACTGGATCCAACAGCTTTACCCAGACGCTGGTGCGCAACCACTGGGACGAAACGGTCGGCAAGAACACCTACGACCAGAAGTTTGAGGCCGTGGCCAAACAGCATTGCAGCAATTATATCGAATTGATTGAGGCCGGTAATAAATACATCCTGCCCGAGTCAAGGTTTATTGAAGAGTCATACAAAAGTGCCCTGAAAAACAGTGGCGTTTCCCCGGAGGCGGCCATTGATGGCTATGTCAACACCCTGACCGGGGGTTTCGTTCCCTGGATGCGTGTGCTGGATATGTTTGATGGCGAGTGGAGCGATACACGTGACATTGATCCGTCCCGCATTAGTTCGGACATCGCCCTGGAAAGCGAAAAAGGCTGGCTTGGCGCGCTGGGAACTGTGACCAAGGTGGGGGCTGTGTCCACGGCAGAATGGACGTGGGAGGAATCCCGCCCGAGTTTCGAGACATTCGGGAAAGTCGCCCAGTTGATCGAGCAGCATCACCGTTTGACCTGGGGGCCGGATGGGTCCTCCCCGGATCCGCGCATCAGCCTGAACACCAACCCCGCTACCGGGGCGATGACGCTGACGGGTACCCGGGATGCCGGATACGGGCAGGTGAAGAGCAGTATGGTGTTTGACCGCACCGGTGTGAGTGCCCGCCATGATCTGGAGATTGATGGGACAAGCACACGCCTGTCTGATCAGGCGGTACGTGACATTGCGGCGGCCGGTGGGCCGCAGTCGGTGCTGTTTGTCAACAAGGGGCGGGCAGAGAAAGCCCTGGAAAGCTTCAGGTATGATCTTTCCGATGGCTGGGCGCGTGGGCTTGGTGATGACTTTGCGTCGCTTGACACCCAGACCATGCGGGTGGGCAGCAACGATTACCTGTTCCTGGACCGCAAGGCCACGCCGGCGGTCTCGTTCAGCGAGAGCCGTGTACTGGGTGAGCTCTCCACGCCCCAGCTCAATGCCTATATCAGCAATGCCAATCATATCATCGGCGGGGCCAAAAACCATATCTCGCCCCTGGTGCTTGACCTCGACGGGGACGGGGTTGAACTGACCCACGCCTATGACCGCACCGTTTACTTTGATATCGACAACGATGGCCAGGCAGAACGGGTTGGCTGGGTCAAGGCCGATGACGGCATGCTGGCCCTGGACCGTAATGAAAACGGCAACATTGATGATATTACCGAGCTGTATGGCGATGATGTCATGCCGGCCTATGACAAGCTGCGTCAGCACGATGCCAACAAGGACGGAAAGATCGATGCGAACGATCCGGACTATGCCAAACTGCGGGTGTGGCGTGACCTGAACCAGAATGGCCTGACCGAGGCCGGCGAGCTGAAAACCCTGCCGGAAACGAATGTCCAGAGCCTGAACCTGAACGAAAAGCCCGAAGATCGCTGGCAGCACGAGAACTATATCTCGGCCTCCTCCACTTATACCAAGGTCGGGGGGCAGACCGGAACCATGGTGGACGCTCATTTCCTGAATGATAACGCCGACAGCTGGTACAAGGGGGCGCATGGAGAAAAGTTCGGGGCCGAGGTCAAGATCAACCTGGAAGCCCTGCTGCTGCCGCAATCACGCGGCTATGGTCTGATGAAATCGATGCATCTGGCGCTGAACGACAATCCCGAATTGATGGCGATGATGCGCACCCTGGCCAGCCTGAAGCCGGACCATCTGGGGGATGCGCCGCGACTGGTCGAGGACATTCTGCTGGAATGGGCCGGGGTACGGGGCAATAATCCGACGGCTCGTGCCGAATATACGGGCAGCAATATTGATGCCCGCCATGTGGACTTTATGGAACAGTTCACCGGTGTCATGTGGCTGCAGCGCGGTCTGACACATATAGTGGGTGAAAATGCATCGGTCGGGATCAAGAAGGCATGGGGCAACATCGAAGCGGTGATGACGGCGCGCTTTCTGGTCCAGGGTCCGCTGGCCCACCTGTTCCCGGAGGCAAAGTATAACTTTGCGACCGATACGGTCGAACTGAATGCATCGCTGTCTTCCATTCTGGACCGGGCGCGCCGCCATGCCTCCTCCCTGGATGAGGACGGGGCAGAGCGTTTCTGGATAGAAATGGGGAACATCCTGATTGTCTCAAAGGGCGAGCTGGGGGTTGACGTTGACACCATCAACAACAGCATCACGTCCACTTTCGGTCACGATCTGTTTCTGGCGGAAAAGTCGGTTCTGGCTGCTGATGGCGTGATCTATACCGGCAAAGACACGACCCCCGATCATCTGAAGCTGTCGGTGCGTGTGGGGGATGCGGCAGACAACACCATCAAGGGTAGCGATCGTGGTGACCTTGTCTTTGCCGAAGGGGGCGCGGATACCATCGATGGCCGTGGCGGGGATGACTACCTGAATGGTGGGGCCGGTCATGACCGGATATCCGGTGGGGCCGGCTATGACCGTCTTGTCGGGGGCGATGGCGACGACGTCCTCAACGGGGACGAAGACGGTGACCATCTGGATGGCGGTGCCGGGCGTGACACCCTGATCGGCGGGGGCGGGGATGACACTCTCGCTGGAGGTGCTGATGCCGATGACCTGGACGGCGGAGACGGTGAGGATAAACTGAGCGGTTGGTCCGAGACCGGGGGCGTTTACATCAATCTGGCAACCGGGGAGGCTGCTGGCGGTGATATGCGTGGGGATACATTCCGTAACTTTGAACATATTGGCGGATCAGACTTCTCCGATACCCTGGTCGGGGATGCCAACGCCAACGTCCTGAACGGTGAACGTGGGGATGACGAGCTGTACGGTGGGGACGGCGACGATACCCTGTTCGGCGCTGATGGCCGTGACATCCTGCACGGTGAAGCCGGGGATGACACGCTCATGGGCGCTGACGGGGCGGAGGTGATGATCGGGGGGAGCGGTATCGATACGGTTTCCTATGCTCATCCGTACAATACAAAAGGCGTGGTGGCTGATTTATCGATTGGTCGTGGTTCGGCCGGCAGTGCCGCCGGTGACACCTACGACGGGATCGAAAACCTGACCGGAACCGTAGGCGGACATGATGTGTTGATCGGAGATGATCAGGATAATGTGCTCTGTGGTCTGGGTGGACTCGATGTCCTGCGGGGAGAAGGCGGGAATGATACGCTGGTAAGCTCCTGGGGATTAGAACATCTTTATGGAGGATCTGGATCGGATCGGTTTGTTTTTACATCTGTGAATTCCATTACTTTTCTCAGAAAGGACTTGGCCAGCCCGGATCCCGTGAAAAACAAGAGTAATGAAAATTCTTTTACATTCGAGATAAATGACAAGCACGCTTTTGTTCATGACTTTGACCTCAGTGATCACAACGAAAAACTTGACATCTCAAGACAAGAGCTGAACGAGGTGGTTGTGCGTCAGAGTGGCACTGACACGGTGATTGAATTGGAGGGTGGACGATATCTAGTTCTTGTAGGCGTTGAGGCAAGAGACTTAACTGCTGCTCACATGGTTCTACCTCCCAATATCGTCGATATTACACGCGGAACACCTCTTGCTGATGAAAACATAACATTGGCAGGGGCTTCCGTCGGAACATTTTCAAGTATGATACTAGATGAATTAGATGTAAAAAACACTTATGATAAGAAATCAGCATCAGGACTTCCAGATCATCCCAATGTACACATTATGGGTAAAGGTAATGACATCGTTCGTGCCAGTAAATATGAATTTGACCATATTTTCATAGCTCGTAACACAGGGGATGTTGATACGATTCATGATTTTGATAACTTTGATCGATTTGTGGTCCATATACCAGGGGTGGACCTTTCCAGGCAGCGCCCAGGTGAAGACTGTTCTTATAGATTTTCAGATGGAGATTCTCGCGTACATAAGTCAGTAACAAACAAAAGTGCTTTAATTGATATTACTCAATTTACGAATATACGCGGTCTTTCCGATATACGAATAACGCAGTCTGGGAACGACACGGTTCTTGATCTTGGAAATAACCAAAAAATTATTTTAGAAGACTACCATAATGGAAAGAGCATTTTTGAATATGGGAAGAAAATTTCAACCGGTAGTTACGGATCAGTATTTATGTCACGGCAATATGAAATTAAAGAAAGCAGCTTTAAATTCTACAGTGGCGTTTTAAGTGGCACAAATGAAGATGAAGATCTTGTTGGTGACAATGGAATTAATAATATATCTGGTCATGGGGGTTCTGATACTCTCGAAGGCCGTGGAAACAATGACACTCTCTATGGTGGATCTGGAAACGATACCTTAAAGGGGGGGAGTGGATCTGATACCTTAACCGGTGGTGATGACAGTGACATCTACGTGATTGCTGCAGACGGAGGTAGCACTGACACCATAACCGACTTCGAGTATTGGCGCAGTGAAGAGTGGATTGACCTTACAGAATTTCAGGGAACCCTACCAACATTCGAAGATGTAAAAAGATATCTTTCACAACGAGGCGAAGACACTCACCTTAATCTGGGGAATGGACAAACCCTTATCCTGGAAAAAGTACAGATTGAGAACCTTCAAGAATCGAATTTTCGCTGGGGTCAGAATGGGGACAAGTTAAAAACAGAGGAAATTATAGTTCCTCCCAACTCCGCCAATGGTGGAGAAGAACACCTTTATATCTCCACTGAGCCAGGCGCGCTTAGAGTTACAGCGGGAAACGGGATAGTCGAATATGGTAGTCATATCGATGATAAAATTTTAATAATGGGAGCTGGCTGCACGGTTTATGGTGGATCTGGAAATGATAAAATTGAATCATTATTGGGCGGTAATAGTATTTATGGTGGGTTAGGCAATGATATCATCATAGCAAGGAGCGGATATAACAGGATTTATGGTGGGCCTGGCGATGATATGATGATTGCATTCAAAGGCAACAACCATTACGCATACGATCGAGATTCCTATGGTAGGGATCTCATCTTTTACTTCAACCATGATAAAGGTGATCGTATTAGATACTCAGCTGCAGCTGACGAAACTCCTATTACATATAGCGCAAACGGTCCGCGCAAATATTCTGCATGGATTGAAAACGGGGACCTTATTCATATTGATATAGACGGTGATGCTTTTCAGGATATTACAATCATGTCCTTGGTGAGCGAAACTAACTTCAGAGAAGGCAGCCTCATTCTATATAAAGAATATGACCAGGCTTTGGTTCTCTAGAACATTGAGCTGACAGCTCTGCAGAAAGACGACTTCCGTTGGAGCCAGTTCGATCTGATCTAGGGGAAACGCCTCCCGACAGGGCCTGCTTGAAACAGGCCCTGTCGGCTGCTCCGTCGATGATATCGAGGCTCGGAAATGGGACGGGCAGCCGGATCTTGTTCTGCTACGGCTGTTGCAACCTTTTGAGATCTGATTGGTTTTCATTTCTGCCAACCCGTCCATCGGGTTCGGGCGCAACGCGGAAAAACCGCCACAGGACTGCAGAAAAATCCTGAGAGAGAGTGAGCCGGATAACTATCTTCAAAGGATCACAATCGCTATGGAAAAGACCACAGAAACCGTTGAAACCAAGGTAACGACTGCCGAGGATCCTGTTAAGGCTGAACGGGCGCGCACCACAGCCATTATTGACCTCGGGCGGCAGTACAAAGCCGAAGCCCTGGCCGGTCAAGCCGTAATAGCGAACCACAGCGTCGATGAGTTCAGAGACGACCTTTTGAAGCATATTGCGTCTGGCTCCAGTCCGGCCCTTGATGTGCGCTCCAGCCCGACAGTCGGGCTGACCGAGAAAGAATGTCGGTCGTTCAGCATAATCCGGGCCATGCGTGCACTGACATATCCGGAAAACCACGATATCCGCGAGGCAGCCTCTTTCGAGCTTGAGGTAAGCCGGGCTGCCGCGAAGGCCATGGGGAAATGGACCAGCGGAATCATAGTTCCCCATGAAATTCTTGGTCTTGCACTCAACACATCAGAGGGCGGCGTTGCCCCGGGCAATACAAACGTTTATCAGATTACCACCGATTGCAAGAACCAGTCGTTCACGCAGACACTGCGCGACCAGAGCATTGCTATGCGCCTTGGTACATTGATGCAAGGCTTGGTGGATAATATGGAAATCCCGGTTTCGGGGATAACGGGCTACTGGCTAAAGGAAAGCCAGAATGCACCAAAGACGGTCCCTTCATACAGTTCAAAGACACTCACGCCACGGAGAATTGGGGCTCTGATGCCGATCACACGCCGCCAGCTTATACCATCCAGCCTCGAGGCCGAGGCCCTGATTCGCACCGACCTGGCCGCTGCTATCGGTGAAACAATCGACAGGGCAGTCTTTTACGGTACAGGCGGCAAAGACCCTTGCGGACTGTCCCGTACTGACGGGGTCAATCTCGTTCGCTTGGCCAGCCCCGGCAAACCCACATATGACGAGCTGATAGAGATGGAATCCGTGATTGCGGCTGCAAGCGCGGCGACCAAGGGAATGGCCTACGTCTTGTCCAGCCGCGCCCGGGGCTGGTTGAAGACGGCCCAGAAATTCGAGGGAACGAACGGCGCACCAATCTGGGAGCCGGGCGATACCGTCAATGGCTATCGCGCCGAAACGGCAAACCAGGTTGAGCCCAATGATATCTTTCTTGGCAATTTCGCTGACCTGATGATCGGCATGTGGGGCGGGCTTGAAATCACGGTGACCAAGAGTGCCAGCGGCGGGATTCGGGTCATTGCGTTCCAGGATTGTGATTTCCTCGTCCGAAGGCCCGAATCATTCTGCCTGGCCCGCTGATTTGGTGACCAGCTTGAATGGAGGAAAAGATGACGGAAGAGACCGGGGCGGTCTGCTTGCCTTGAAACAAGCGTACTTACCTGACGGGTTTCCGTTCCTAGTCCATCCTGCTGAGGCGCGGGTCTGACGAAAAGGCGTCCCGATCAAAAGCCAAGTATATCTGTGGGAACTCACAAAGAGCCTGAACCCCGACGTGACTCAGCAGGATCCGCCATGTCTGGAAATGTGCCGGTTGCGGGTCAACACAACCAAGTTGGTATGTTTTTTACGGAACCTGCGGCGGGGCACCCATCGAAGTTATCCGGCAGTACATCGAGCAACAGCAGACGCCCCATTAGCACCGCATAGGACGCCGTTGGCGTCAGCGCTATCCTTCCCCGCCCCCGATCAGCGCTTGGCCGCCAGGACGTGATTTCTACCTAAGGGCACCGTATCTTCTCATATGGATTTTGTGTGGAAATACTGGCGCTGGACATGGTTCTCCTGTCATGGGACCGGGGCCCTTCCCTACTTGACGCGTACGGCAATTAGCCGTA
>NZ_JAAVTF010000019.1:0-13001 GCF_012102665.1 Haematospirillum sp. 15-248
TACGGCTAATTGCCGTACGCGTCAAGTAGGGAAGGGCCCCGGTCCCATGACAGGAGAACCATGTCCAGCGCCAGTATTTCCACACAAAATCCATATGAGAAGATACGGTGCCCTTAGGTAGAAATCATGTCCTTGAGCACAGCGTCCGCCACGTCACAGATGAACAGGTCATACTGCGGGTGACGCTCAGGAAGCAGCGCGAGTTGTGGGTTTGGAGACTCAGAAACCATGACTAATATTCGGGGTTTTACCCACCAAGATTCGGGGTTTTACCCACCAATTAAGGGTAAAGAAGGCTAAATAGCGCTTTTAAATCAATGAGTTGAAGACTTTGCAAAAGCCCTTAACACCTATTTAACACCTATTTAACACCCACTTGTGCAGTCAGGCCTGTGGATAACTTTTGCCGACAGAAAGATGCCTGGATGAAGTTTATAGATAAATTCACCTTCATCAACGCGGCGCGAGAGACGGCCCCCGTTAACGTTCACCTTCTGTGCCACGCCCTAGGTATAGACCTCCATGAAGACACCTTACCCGCATATATCAACGGCATGATCGAGTGCAATCGGCGGGAGCATTACGTTATAAAGATAAACAGTGAGGACTCTGACACGCGGAAACGATTCACCATAGCACATGCACTCGGGCATTGGGTCTATCACAGGCCCGTCATGGACGCGGGAATATGCGACAGCCAAGCATACACAAGCATACCATCAGCTACCTTTCACAACCGGCACATCTCCTTATGCCGGAGGCTCTGGTATATGCTCACCAAGACAAAGGGGTCACTGATCCGGCTGCCTTGGCTGATCTTTTCGGCGTGTCAGAAGAAACCATGAAGATCCGGCTTGGAGCTATGTCCGCGCGCTAAGGTGCCCGGACCATTTTCGTGGCGTCAGGAAAATGGTCCGGCCAAACACGCCGGCACAAAAAATGAAAGGTCCTCGGGACAACCCCCCAAAGACCTTTCATCGACCGGGAACAGCCCCCAATCCTTCATGATCCTACCATCAAGCTAAGGGGCGCACCAGCCTCGACGCTTCCCCCCTGTGTAGGGGCGGGCAAGGCCAGCCTGTATCATCGCTGCATGAACGGGCTGGCCGTCCACCATTACAAATGGCCGCCACACGCCCGTACTTGTCGCGTGTTGGCTTCTCCAGCGTGATTTTCCCGCTGCCAAGCAGGAGCTCTACCTCGGCGCGTGCCTGCAAAGCGGCCTGCCTCTCCCCGGAAAGCTTGAGGCCATTGTATGGCCTGCAATGGCCTCCGCTCTCCAGCGTAATGGGGCGCGTTCGCTCCGGCCATTGCAAAAAAACAGGAAGCCAGAAAACCTTGTGCCCTGCTTTTGTGACCTTGTTCCCGCGTCTGTAGAGGCTGTTCCCGGCTGAAAAAGGTCTGTGCCCAAATTTTTGGCCTCTTTTTCCCTCTTGTGCCCTCCCAAGCCCAGAAACTCTAAAACAGAAAAGGCGAAACGTATTGATTCGGCTGTCTTTTCTGTTTTAGGCTCAAAAAACTAACAGAGGCAGGATACGCATTTTGTCATGACAAAATGCCATTTGGGGACGTCTGAAGCTCTTGGCGAAGACATGAGTGATTATGTCCGCCGTGCTATCGAAGCCAGACTTTCCTGGACCGGGGCCGCAGAGCGCAAAATTGCAAGATCACTGAACATCAAGCCCACCAGAGACTGGGGAACCTGAAAATGTTCGCTAAAGGCTCCTTCTTAGCGTGGCTTTACGAAGAAACCTTCCGATGGGGCCATGTACTCATCGGGGTGATCAACAAAAGGAGCCGCGTGGTCGCGGGCAAACTGAACCCGGCGGCAAGCAGCGCTGCCTGTTCGGCCTTGTAGGCAGACCCTTCCTGTTGCAGGGCCTGTCCTCTGGCATGGTCTGCCATCGGTGATGGAGACGCCGGGCATTTTTCAACGTAATTGTTATGTCTTCGGCATAAAAGCCAGATCGGAAATTGCCGCCCCTCCGCCCCTCCACCAATGCAAACCCATTGGTTCCTGTGCGTCAAACTTTCCCATCGGAACCCATACAATATTACAACTAAAATTATTACAATCTATTGACCTAGAAATAATATTATTGATTCCCCTAGGTGAAGCAACAGCGTGTGAATATGCAATGCCATTGCATAATATTTTATTATATAGCCTCATTGCTATTTTATTAGACATTACATCAAATCCAATGACACATGACATCTGATCGTAATTATGAAAATCATTCCCACTTATAATAATATCTCTACCTATTATGCATTCCATTATCATTCTTCCTTGATAATTTTAACCGGAATATCTCCAATAGCCGTTCGTTCCATTCCACCGCCAGGCATATTGAATGCGGGTTCAACTTTGGAAGGAGCAGAAAACTTACCAGCAGGAACTTCTAAAATAACTCTAACCTCTGGTGTTTGCGGCAAGGCAGAACGCTGACGTGCTCGCAAAGCATTAGATGATGCAGAATTGGTTACATAGTGCGTACCTTCTCTTCCTCCCCGCAACAAACCCGTCTTTCTTGTAGCCTCCAACTCTGCATTTGACATCCATCGTTGCACAATTTCCGTCTTATTTTCGAAACTGTACTTAACAGAATCACCGGAATAGAGCCCCGGTATTTCCACTCCTTGGGAAGCGGTCAGCGTGTTATTTCTGGCTGCCCCGCGTGGGGCGTTTGCTTTTTCGAGGGCATGGCCGGTCTTTCCTGCCTCGTCCACCACCCCTTTTGCGGCGACGTCGGGTGTAGCTGGAGTGTTGGTTCCTTCGCGGAGGAAGGCGTTGGCGGCTGGGGTGTCCGGTGTGGTGCGGGTCAAGGCGCCGCCCGCCGTGGCCGGCTTAAGGCCACCCAGGCCCACTTTTTCCGCCACCCGGTCGAGGGCATGGCCGGCTTTTTCGCCGATGTCTCCGGCCAGTTTGCGGGCGCTGTTCCCCATTGCCTGGACCGGGGCGCTGGCAAGAATGTCGTCGGCCGTTCTTGGGGTTTGAGTAGCAACGGAGCAGAAAACCTACATAAGGATTTCAGGGCTCGTCAGGGTCAGTCTTCTGAGGATCGCGTAGCGGCCTAAGTTCGCCTCGGACCAGTTCACCGGTCTCAATGCCATAACTGTCCCGGGGACCTTGCGCGATAGCCTCAATCTCCTCGCTGTCGTGCTCGAGCAGGAAACCGAGTTGCGGCCGACCGAGATCATGACCGACACAGCCGGATATACCGATACCATCTTTGGCATATTCTACTTGCTCGGATACCAGTTCAGCCCCCGTATCGCTGATGTTGGCGGCGCGCGGTTCTGGCGCGTCGATGGCAAGGCTGATTACGGCGTTCTCAACGATCTCGCCTCGAACAAGATCAACATGAAGCTGATCCTGGATCACTGGGACGACTTGCTGCGTCTTGCCGGCTCGCTCAAGCTCGGCGTGGTTCGGGCCGCAGACCTTACCCGAGCGCTCCAGACCAACGATCGGCCCACACGGTTGGCCCGCGCCCTTCAGGAACTCGGCCGCCTCATCAAAACCCTCTACCTTCTCCGCTTCATTGATGACGAAGCCTATAGGCGGCGTATTCTCGTTCAACTCAACCGGGGTGAAGGGCGACACCAGCTCGCTCGCGCCTTGTTCCACGGGAAGCGCGGGGAATTGCGTCAACGCTACCGTGAAGGGCAGGAAGATCAACTCGGAGCGCTCGGCCTGGTCGTCAATCTCGTCGTGCTCTGGAACACGATCTACATGGATGCCGCCCTGAATCAGCTCATGGCAGAAGGCCACGACGTGCGACCCGAAGACGTTGCACGCCTGTCGCCGCTTGGCTCAAAACACGTCAATATGCTCGGCCGATACGCCTTCTCTCTGCCGGAATTCGTGGCCCGAGGCGAACTTAGGCCGCTACGCGATCCTCAGAAGACTGACCCTGACGAGCCCTGAAATCCTTATGTAGGTTTTCTGCTCCGTTGCTACTCAAACCCCTATCTGGACTCTCCAACGGGTCCCCAGAAACCTTCGAACGGAGCTTGGGGCGCAACCAAGCGCCATATTCTTCCAGAGTCCTTGCATGCATACCATTTTTCATCAAAGGACGGACCAGCGTAATACTCTTGAATTTCAACCTCTAACATATTTCCATTCGCTATTTGCATATGTATCCATTTAAGAAATCTATTGTACTCTCCCGGACCCTTGAAATGGTCTACGATCTCCCACTCATCATCAATCATTTTTTACCCATTCCTTCATAATAACTGTTTCTTTTGGAAGTATAACTTGACTGCCACCTCCCACAAGGCTGCCCTGCTTTCCAGCATATCCTTCGTAATAACGGGTTCCTGGCGGCAGTTTTATTTCGACAATTCCTGACATTTCATTACCCCACTCAGGCTTTATTGCACTATCAATTGTTGCCTGCAGGGGGCCTTTGGGACGTACCTTACTCCAGTATCCCCCTAGCTTGGGAGCCTCTCCACCGTATATGCGGTACAAACTTACAGGATTTTGGGAAATTATTTCTTTGTAAGTAGAAGACCTGAACGTATCAGCAATTTTATCTGGCAGAGGACCTTTATTCATAGGCCCATAGTTACCCAAAATCTGATCCTGGAAGCCTTTGGTGATCGCCTTGCGGTCAAAGGCTGTCTTTCCTGCCTCGTCCACCACCCCTTTTGCGGCGACGTCGGGTGTAGCTGGAGTGTTGGTTCCTTCGCGGAGGAAGGCGTTGGCGGCTGGGGTGTCCGGTGTGGTGCGGGTCAAGGCGCCGCCCGCCGTGGCCGGCTTAAGGCCACCCAGGCCCACTTTTTCCGCCACCCGGTCGAGGGCATGGCCGGCTTTTTCGCCGATGTCTCCGGCCAGTTTGCGGGCGCTGTTCCCCATTGCCTGGACCGGGGCGCTGGCAAGAATGTCGTCGGCCGTTCTTCCGATCGCGCGGGCGACCGGGGCGAAGGCCTTTTCTGCCCCGCGGACGGCGGCTCCCCCCACGGCGACAGCCCCGGCGACGATCATGTTCTCGGAGGTCAGCCCGGCCTGCTCCAGACGCTGCTGCAGCACCTGGTCCTGCACGGATACCGGGTTGTCCGGGTTCAGCGACTGCAGCACCCCCTGGCCCAGCGGGGCCCGGTAGTTGGCCCGGGTTTCCTGAAAGCTGTTCCGGGCTGTGTCAACGCCGTCGTAGACGACAAGACTGCCCACCCCGGCACCGACCACTGTGGGGGTTCCCGCTGCTGCTGCCGCAACACCACCAAGGACTTCCGCACCCCCCACTGCCATCTTGCCGGCCCCGATGGCCTGGCCCACCACACTGTTGTTGGCGGTGAGAAGATCCAGGGCCCGGTCCCCGCGCGTATACGCATAAAGGCCGGTCGCCAGCAGGCGGGACTGCTCCTTTACATACCCGCGGCCACGGTCAACACGCGCCTGAAGCGTTGCGTAGGCGGGGTCGTCATCCTGCACCCCCGCGGTCGCATGGCGCAGATACAGCGCCGCATCTTCCAGACGTTCCTTCTCGTCCTCGCTGGCCCCTTCACCAAGCTCGGCCAGAACACGCGCCTGATCCGGGTGCAGTTCGCGGTTGTTGGCGCGTGCGAGGCTGGCGATGCGGGCGGCGGTTTGGACCTCTTTGGCGGAGGCGCCGGTCAGCATGGTGGCGGCGGCGCCGGCCAGACCGGCCAGCTGGACCCTCATCCAGGCATTGTCGGACAGACCGTCAAGGACCGGGCTGGCCAGTTCCTGCAGGCCCGCCCCGACCGCCCCGGCCAGGCACGACCCGCTGGTTGCCGCCCCGATGCCGCAGCCGGCAGCCGCGTGCACCAGAACCTTGCGCACATCGCCTTCGCCGATCCCGAATTCAACGCCCAGATCCCCGATGCCCTGGAACACCTGCCCCGACACAACGTTGACCGCACCGTTCACCAGCGCCGAACGGGCCGCGGTGTCCAGACCTTCTCCGTTGACGGCCATATCCACAACAGCCAGCACACCGGTGTTGACTGCGGCCTGCGCCACCGTCTGCCCCAGTCCGGCCAGATGCCCTGCCGAACTGGCAACGCCTGCCCCGGCTGCGGCCGTGGTGGTGGTTGCAGCCGTCGCCCCGGCTGTTGTTGTCGCGGTGGTGGCCCCGGTACTGGCTGTTGACCCGGCTTCGGTGCCGGCTCTGGTTATGCCGCCGTCAAACCCCAGGCCATCACTGACCCCCTGGGTCAGGCCGGCCGTCAGGGCACTGACCACCAGGGACCGCAGGGTGTTGCTGGAAACAATGGAACGCAGCGCGCCCTGCATGTCACCGGACACCGCGCCGTTGGCAACAGAGGTCGAGACCGTCCCCGCAACACCGGCCAGGACGGCATTTGTCATGGTCATGGCTGTCAGCTGGGCCGCTGTTCCGGCATAGGTGGCACCGGCCATCGACATGGTGGCCATGCCAGCCGACACCGACGTGCCGGCTGCCACTTCGGCAACACCGACGATATTGGCAGCCAGGCTGGCCGTGGCCCCGGCAGTGAGAACAGCGGTGGCAAGGGCAATCAGGACCATGGCCCCGCCACCTATGCCGCCTTTCTGGTCATGCCAGCTGCGGTAGGTCTCTTCCACGCCCTTCCAGTCAACCCCCGGCAGGGTCCGGAGCGTTGCCAGATAACCAAGGCCCGGGGCCTGTGAAAGCTGGTCAAGGTCGGTTGCCAGGTCGCCGGTCGCACGGTATTCGACCACGATACCGCCCGGGCTTTCGACCACAAAGTCGCCGCCGGATTCCAGAAGGGCGTGCCGGACCACCTCCCGTTCGTGGCCACGTTCTGTCATCGTCCACTTCAGGCCACCGTCCCGGTGTTCCGAAACCGACAGGACATCGCGTTCCGTGTCCGAGAGAAGGTGCAGCCTGGCATCCGGGGCCGCAAAGCGACCCTTCCCGACCCGCAGGGTCAGGGTGCCACCGGCGGAAACACGACTGGCGCGGATGGTGGTGTCGGATCCGGACTCCGTCGTCAGATCCGCAACAGAGCTGACATCAGAGCCTTTTATGCCGGTAAAGGCATGCTGCTCCGTACGGAAGCCACGTCCCCCCAGGAAGCCACCAAAGGCACCGGATTTCTTGACCCGGTACGCGTGCACATACTGTTCGTGCAGTGATGTGACACGCAGTTCGCCCAGGGCGGTAATGTCGATATTGCCGCCGCTCTGGATCCGGGACCCGGCAATCTCCATGTCACCGCCGGCATCCAGCGATACGGCGCGTCCCCCCGAAAGGACGCTGCTTTCATAGGTCAGCCGGCTCTCGTTGACATGCTCGGTCTTCTTCTTCCTGAAAAGACCCCGGCCTTTCGAGGTCGAACTGGACGCATGGCGCGAGGCCTGCGCACCCGCTGCCACAGACAGGGCGTTGCCGGCGACCACATCAAGCCTGCCGTCGGCCGAAACCCGCGAGGCCTCGATGCCGATATCCGTACCCGACAGGCGGACATCGCCACCGGACAAAACCGATGATCCCTGAAGGCGCTCAGCATACGCACTCCGCGTGCTTCTGCCGCTGCTGCCCGCATCGCTGGACACATCCCGCGTAGCACCGACAACAAGATCCCGACCGGCTTTCAGCGTCGCATTGCCGGCAGCCTCAACCTTCGACCCCAGAACGGAAACCGCGCCATCCGCTTCAGCCATCAGGGTACCGCCCGTGGAAACGGATGATCCCCGGGAGCGTTGGGAGTGCGCGCTGTGCGTGCTTCGGCCGATGGTCCCGGCATAGGTGTGCTCATCGCGCGTAGCACCGACAACAAGATCACCGCCGGCCTTCAGCGTCGTATTGCCGGCAGCCTCAACTTTTGATCCCAGAACGGAAACCGTACCACCGGCCTCAACCGTCAGGGTGCCGCCCACATCAACCGTACTGCCACGATGGGTAACCGCTGCTCCGGATCCCCCGCCAATCTTTGTCCGGACGGTCCTGTATGCGTCACAGTCGCTCCTGCCTGCGGCACAGTCCGGGTTGCGCACACGCCGCTCGGCATAGGAGGCCCGGGTAAAACGGGTTTCTTCCTTCAGGCCTTCGATCGCGACATGACCGGCCTGGCTTTTGACGGCAAGATTGCCATCGGCTTTGACCCTAGTGCCAGCAAGGCGGACGGTGTCATGGCCGGATACAGACATCGCCCCGCCGGCGGCAAGCTCGCCACGTTCCAGATCAATGGTTCTGGCCGCAAGGGTTGTCTCGCCCGTGCTTTTGATCTGCCCGCCCCCGCGCTGCCTGATGTCACCGGCGGTGATGGTTGTGGTGTTCCCGGCCACCAGCGCACCATTCCGGCGGTTCAGGAAGGCCATGGCCGCAGAAAGCGGAACGGTTCCATTTTCCAGTACCGGCGGGGATGCCAGGGCCTGCACAAGGTTCTCGCTGAGGAAGCGGTCTGCACCAACCTGGATTGGGCGTTCCTCGGGAATGGCACTACCAACGACAGATCCGCCCGGCCATACCGTACGATCCAGCGACAGGATTTCAGACAGGCCCGGCTCGTGCTGTGCGGCCATGGGGCCGTAATTGAGGCGATCGAGAAGATACGCCGATGACAGGAAGGCTTTCAGGTCACCCGGTTTCTCGACGGGGAGATCGCTTTTGGCAATCCGCAGGATTTCCTCCAGCTCCGTCCTCAGGGTGAGCAATGTGGAAGTCTCTGCCCCCGGAGTGCTGGTGACACGGTATTCCTGACCGGGACGGGCCCGTCCCGGCCCGGGCGTTGTCGCGGCCTGTCGATCGTGAATCTCGTCAACATGACCTTTACCCGTCTGGCTGTTGATCTCTGCCAGCATCTCTGCGGCGCTGCGGCTGCCGATCGTCAGGTTGTTGACCTGTTCCGCCCCGATATCCAGTATGCCACCGGCCTCAATCACCCCCCCGAAGGTCTCGACGAAATCAAGGGTGCCTTCGTGACAGCTGTAGCAGGCGCGTTTGTGAACCTCGTGACGGGTACGGCTGGCCCCGAACGCAATATTGGTTACGGTCCGGGCCGAGATCTTCAGGTCCTCTCCGGCCCGGATTTCTCCGTAAACATTGCGGATACTGTCGGCATCCAGCGACAGGCCGCCGCCGGAACGGATCGTGGCCAGCACACCATCATTGTTGAGGGCATCCTCGGTGATCGTCACCAGGATGTCGTAGCCCGCTCCGGAACCGGCACGGATCGCTTTCCACAGCGCACTGACTTCGGGCAGGATGGCCCCGTCCTTGATGTATTTCGGGTCAATCGCGGACAGGGTTGTGTCGTCCAGCGCCTGTCCGCTGGCAAGCTTCTCCCAGAGGGCAATATACCGCGTCCTGTAGGCGTCCTTGACAGGGAACGGGTCGGCTTGCTCCACAACCGGTTCATCAACAACGCTGTCTTCTGCGGTGCTGTCGTCTGCAGCAACGACCGGCGTAACGCGCGCCTCCTCAACCAACAGGTCGCGCATGAAATCAACGAGAGAGGGGACCCCGGCCTCGACAGCCTTTCCGCCCAGATTCTGGAAGTAGGCCACCCACGCCGCGCTCGACCTGTCGGGATTGTCCTTGTCAAGGGCAGACGTGCGAAGCAGGCTGACAATACGGGGGTCCAGCGGCGTATCCCCCGAGACCGTGCCGGAAAAGAAGGTCTCCAGAAGGAGCAGGTAATCGTCACGTTTTCCGGGGTCAACGGAACCATCCGGCGCGTGGATGTCCGCTGACACCAGGCGATTGCGGATATCCTCGCCCGGATTTACGGGGCCGGACTGTTCTATGAACCTTCTGACCGTGTCCTTGATCCTGACGGTCGGGGCTGTCCCCTGGTTGACAATGGACTTGGCCTTGATATTTGGAAGCGTCTTTCCGGCCTCTATCGTGCCATTCCTGTTCACGACAGATTCGGACCGTCCCTCCTCTCCTTTCGCATGGCCGATATCGACCGTGTTTTTGCCGATGATCTTTCCGCCATCGTTGAGAACAAGCGGCGCATCGATGACACTATCCCCGTCAGAGAGTACAGCGCCCCTGTTCTCGACCAGCCGCCCGGCGGCCAGGGTTGTCTTCTGCCCGGACTTGATCGTCCCGCTGTTCTTGATGGTATCAACAGCCCCGATCGAAACCGATGCGCCCGCGTCGATGGTGCCCGTGTTGTCAACCGTATGAGCTGCAACAGAGATGCCGCCTGAACTTTTTATGGTACCGGCGTTCTCGAACCGGGCTGTTGTTGTGATGGTGGTGTCCGTGCCGGCGGACAGGCTGGACCCGGATCCAAGGCGGATATACCCCTTTGCATCAAGCGTCAGGCTGGAAGCCGAGGCCATCGCGCCGTTCATGTTGACGCCGGCCCCGTCCTCGGTGGCAACAAGGGAAATCTGCCTGGCATACATTCCGCCCAGGGCGGCAACATCGAGGGCGATGTCCGGGGCCGGGGTATCAACGGTTATCGGGTCGGCCGCGAGGCTGTTGGCATCAACCCTGTTCGTCCCCATGACAACGTTCAGCGTGAGGCCCTTGACCTTGGCTTTTTCACGCAGGGCAATGGTGCGGGCAACAAGATCGATCTGACCGATGGATTGATCTTCCTTGGTGGCATCAAAACCCGTTCCGTCGAACAGGATATCGCCGCCGCGGACCTCAAAGCGCTCCAGCTCACCTTGGTCATTGAAAATGGCCGCCCCGGTCGAGAGAGTTGCCCGGCTGGTATTGATGAAGCCACAGCTGTTACAGGTGATGCCATCCTCGTTGATCACAACGACGCGGGCTGTCGGTCCGACCACTTCCAGCAGACCGTCCATCTGCGAGCGGGTACCGCCGATGACCTGATGGATGATCAGCTCGGCCTCATGCCCGGGGGTGAGGTTGGGATTGCCCTCGATAAATCCCGCTTCAAGCTTTGAGTAGGCGGCAATGGCCGAATTGTTGTCGATGGCTCCGCGCAACGGGACATCGAACGTATGGTGCAGATTGTTTGATACGCCACTGCTGTTGGGCGTGTTGATGTTGAAGAGCGGGATCCCGCTCTTTGACTGGTCGTCAAAGGCACGTTCCGTGTTCGTGACCGGCTGGGCATGGACCAGAACAGGAGAGAGCGGGTAAAACAGGGCCGCAAGCAAGGCCGATGCTTTCTGGAACAGACGAAAGGCGCGTATCAGTGTGTGCATGGCTTCCCCCTGGCTCCTGTCCCTAGAACGACAGCGCCATCTGCACGTACTTCACCGTGCCAGGATCGGTAAAAGAGGCCGGGCGCTCAAGGGCCCGTGCAACAGTCAGGTCAAGATGAAGCCGGCTGAAAAGAGACAGCCGGACGCCTGCCGAAGCCCCGACCAGAACCGATTGCCCATAGGTCCGGTGATCATCGGCGCTCAGGGTGACAGAGCCACCGTCCAGCCCGAGAACGAACGCAACCTGTGTATCAGGGTCCTGGTGCAGCCGGATCGCCAGATCATTGCGGGTCGAGAGACCCTTGCTTCCTGACAGGCTGTTTTCCTGGAACCCGCGTATGCCGAAATAGCCACCGCCCAGGGAAAACCGGTCGGAACTCGACAGGGCACTGCGTGAGTACTGGCCCCGTATCTGATGATCCAGACGCAGAAGACCATCCATGAACCGGGCATGCACCGCCGACGTACCCGTAATCAGGAACGGCTCCGGATCAAGCCCGGGGTTCAGGGGTCTTCGTGCCCCCAGGGCCTCCAGGCCACGGATCGCATTCACGGACCAACTGTGGTAGCCTCCGCCAAAGTGGGCCCGTCCGTTCAGGCCAACCTTCGCCTTGGTCGCAAAACGACGCTGGACAAGGACCTCATGGTCACCCAGATAATTCCTTGAACGGGACAGGCCGACCCCGGCAACCGCATAGACCTTGGCTGCCTGACCACGCCACAGAAGGCGCTGCAGGTCTGCGGACAGCCGGTGATTATACCCATGCAGGGGGAAGCGCTGGTTGATGCCCGGAAGCGTGAACCTGTACGTGTTGTACCCGGCTCCGATGTGCAGGCCCCAGTTCCCGAAAGGGATCAGATAACGGCCGTGTACATCCCGGGCGTAGGTCTTGCCCCCTGAAAGTCCCCTTGTCGTCGATGATACGCCAAGCCGGAGCGTGTCGTTGCGATTGAGGAGATTGTCGTAATGGACGTCTGCCCCGGTCTTGTAGCGACCGGTATTCCGGTAGCCAAGATTGTCCAGGGACAGGCGTCCCCCGAGCGGGAACCTGTTTTGCGGGGATATCCGGACAATGGAGGTCCCGTGGCGGGTTCCGGGGTACAGCTTGAAGGTGCCGGACTGTGTCGGCGGAGCGTTGAAGTTCTCAAGGGCCTGTTCGATATCACGCAGGTTGACAATATCCCCCTGTCCTGACGGAAAGGCAGAATGGATACGGGAATCAGCCGCCTGCCCCCCTTCATAGTCGAAGTCCTCGATCCGTCCGGGAATCACAAGAACACGAAGCGTACCACCGGAGAGATCCTGCTCGGGCAGATAGACCCGGGTCGTGATCCACCCCCTGCCGGCATAGAATGCGTTCATGCTGTCCAGATAGCGGCTCAGATCACCCTGGCGTACGCACGTGCCGTTCAACCTGTCGACATCAGGGGGAACCAGGTCCAGGTCTTCGGCTCCTTCAAACCTGGTTGTGGATACCGGAAAACAGGGACCCGGATCCTCTTCCCGGTCATCCGGTCCGTCCCCGGGACGTTCCAGATGAATATCAGGCCGTTTGTCCGGTTCGGTGTTGAAGTCCCAGTCCCTTTGCTGCCGGCGCAACTGCTCCTGCTCGATGGATTTCACAACATCCTCGGGCGTGACCTGCGCAACCCCCGGACAGGCTGCAAGAAAAAGGGATGCAAGCACACACAGGACAAACCGGATCATGAACACACAAGGCCCTCCCCCCGGAACCAGTCAGGGACTGGCCGAAAGCCGTCGTCCTGGATTTTTTTTCCGGGTCCGGAACAACCGCCCATGCAGTCATGCGTCTAAATAGACAGGACAGTGGGTGCCGCCAGTCGATTTCCATTACAAACAACGAAGTTGCTGCTGACGAAC